>CAYJBL010000076.1:0-7999 GCA_964368115.1 uncultured Bacteroidales bacterium | reverse complement strand
TTTCAATATTATTTGTTATGCTTGGGAGATTCTTAATATTTATTGAAATTGTATCTGTTGATAGATTATTACACATATTGCTAAGTAGGCAGTAATATTGTCCGCTATTATAGTCGCTTACTGCTTCAAAATATAATGCAGAATCAATGCTATGAGGTGTAGATTCGTCTTCGAAATACCAATTATAGCTTATTGGATTAGAACCAATATGTGTAAATCCAATTTCAAGTTCTTCGTTTTCGCAGAGTTCTGAACCTTCAGGTTGTGTTATTATTTCTATAGGTATATTTACGGTCACGATGGCTGTGTCAGAAAAGATTACACCGCAGTCGTTGCTAACGCGGCATGTATATACTCCCGCCTGTGATTGTTCAATGTTTGTAATCGTCATTAGCGGTGTCGTTTCTCCTGTTATATTATCTTGATTGACATTTATTCCATTATGTTTCCATTGATATGTAAGTGGAGAACTTCCAGATGCAACAATACGTAGTGCAACTGTTTCTCCAAGACAAACTGTCTCATCCTCTGCTTGCAGAGTAATTTGAGGTGGAGTCTGGTGTGTTAACGTTGCTGTATCAGAACTTACAGTTCCACATGAATTGCTAACTAAACAAAAATATTCTCCAGTTGAAGTTTCGTCAATGCTGGAAAAATTCAACTCGTCAGAAGTTTCGTTTGTGATTATTCCTTCTAAAGTACTCCATTGGTATGAAATTGGAAGAACACTAGTTGCAGTTGTGTATAAACTAATATTTTCTCCAATACAAGCTTCATTATCAATAGGATTTGCTGATATTTGAGGTAGATTATTTATTATCGCATACACACCATTGCTGGTGTCTCTATTACAAATATTATATGCAATTACTTTATATAAAATATTAGTAGAGTTTGTTAATTCGCTAAGAACAAGGCTATTGTCTTCTTCAAAAATTAAAGTTTCGCCATCTGCTAGCCACTCATAATAAATATAATCTCCACTTGCTTCAACTTGAAATGTAATATCTTCTCCTTCGCATTCTGTTTGAGTTTGAGGCTGTTGAATTATCTCAACATGTTCGACAATTTCTAAATGAACGCTATCAGAAACTACTTCTCCGCAGGCATTTGATATTTGGCAGTGATAGTAACCTCCATTTGCTTGTATGGCATTATTTATTGTGTAAGTTTGTCCTGCATCAATATAACTTCCTTCATGATACCATTTTACCGAACTATATTCTCCGGAATAATTTGCAGTTATATTGTTTGATGCTCCTTCGCATAGTAAATTATACTGGCTTGTAATATATGTAATAGATGGGGTAGTGGCTACACAAATGATATGGACATCTCTACTATTTGTACTCCCATGGATATTACTAGCTTGGCAGAAATATGTTCCTGCATCTTCAGTTGTAGCCGATGCAATATTGTATTCTGGATTTGTAGCTCCACTGATTGCGGTATTGTTTTTATACCACTGGTAGTTTATAGTTTCTGTACTAGTAGCATCAATAATTAAATTTACAGGCTCATTTATACAAACTTGCGCATCATCAGGTTCTAATATAATAATTGGAGCTACTTGCGAGTAAGATGTGTTTACTGATATTACAGTTAAGGTAATTGCTAAAATTGAATATAATATGTGCTTAACATTCATATATGTATGTGCTAATTTTATAAAAGCACCAAGTTATAAGTATTAAATAGTTAGTAGAAGTAAAATAAATATTTTTTTAAACATTTATCTGTGAATTTTATTTGTGGAAAATAAAATTTAGAAAATAGATATAGGATTTTACTCTTCCAAGTATAGATCAATTAGGCCATCTGGCGCGTTTATGAAAAGAGTCTTAGATTGGAGATTTATTTCAGAAATAAACTCGGAAACAAAAGGGATAATTATTATTTTACCGTTTATTTCTGTCTCAAAAACTGGGTTTCCAGAGATTGGATTATAGTTAACAATTTTGCCAATGTGGCCGTGTTTGTTGTCAAACACATCGAATCCTAGGTATTCGAATTCGTTTTCGTTTATTTCTTCTATTATTTGTTCCTCTTCAATTATGTAGATTGGGCAGGATCTAAATTTTAGTGCTGTTGCTTCGTCGCTAATGTGTTTTAGTTTAATTGCGGTTCCTCCGCCAACAGTCTTATAGTTTTCTATAAAAAAAGGAACTGGTAAACCTTCTTTAAGAAGGAATACCAGTCTATCTTTTTGAAAATATTTTTGAGAAATATCTACAAGTAATTTGATGCTAACATGACCATCAAGACCATGTGGTTTAACAACATATGCAATTTTGATTAAATTGTTGTTGTCGAAAAGCATAAATTACTCAGCACTTGTTTCTTCAGGTGTATTTTCTTCTGTAGCCTCGATATTTTCGACAGCTTCTTCTGTTTTTTCTGCTTCAACAGCAGCCGCTTCTGCATATTTTTTTGCTATTGCAGCAGCTCTCTCTTCCTTAATTTTAGTTTCAGCTTCAAGTTTAACTTTTGCTTCTGCTCTTTTGCTAGCTTCAAGTTCAGATTTTTTGTTAGCAACTTTAGCGTTTTTGTCGCTTAACCAATTTTGGAATCTTTTTTCAGCCTCAACTTCGTCAAAAGCTCCTTTTCTTACTCCACCTAGAAGATGTTTTTTCATCAAAATACCTTCTTGAGATAAGATTCTTTTTACTGTGTCTGTAGGCTCAGCTCCGTTCATAACCCATTTCAATGCTTTTTCGAAATCTAAATCAATTGTCGAAGGGTTTGTCATTGGGTTGTACGAACCAACTCTTTCAATAAATCTACCATCACGTGGTGCTCTACTGTCGGCTGCAACAATATGATAATAAGGTCTTTTTTTGCGGCCGTGTCTTGCAAGTCTTAATTTAACTGCCATAATTCTTTAATTTTTATTAGTTAATAAACTTTAATTTCGGTTTCTCGAACCGAGCGGCAAAGATATTATATTTTTTTGACTTACGTGCTCCATGATTTATTTTTTTGTATTCTGTTCATTCAAAGTAAATCTCAAAAGTTATCTACTTAGGGAAATTATAAAAAAATGAGGCTATTCTTAATAATTTGAGTAGCCCCATTTTTTTATAGATATGAGAATTTTTTTAATTTATTACAAGAGCTTTAGAGTCTAATAATTCTCCAAGGTTAGAAACTAACTTAACAGAATATTGACCAACTGTAAGATCTTGAACATTTATGGTAACAGAATTTTGAGAATCGTTTGCTTGCACTGTTTTTGCAACAATTCCTAGAGTATTTACAATTTGAATTTGTGCACTTTCAATATTCTCTGCTAGTTGGTAGGCTATTGTTACTTGGTCTGTTGCAGGGTTAGGCGAAATTTGAGATATTATTCCACTAAGCACCAAAACATCTACCGAATCGTAATCTTTTGCTCCATCTGCAGCAGCAACAACTTCTAGTGTATAAGTTTGAGAAACATCAGGTGTTGTTGTTAAATCTATTCCAGTAGCAATAGTATCGCCAACTTGGTTGAACCACGTGTAAGTAGCATTTTCGGCAATTGGAATAGCAGTAAAGCTTGCTTCCTCCGACCCAAAAACACTTGTGCTTTCCTCGGCTATAGCTCTGAAATTGCGGTCATTATTTTTTATTGCAACAAAATGACATCCGCCAATTAACTCGTTACTAATGCTGTATTGTGCAATATCAAATGTAAATGTATTGTTTCGAGGTGTGGTTTGTGTTAAGAAATTTACTTGTGTTTTAAAAGCACAATGAACATTTGGATATAAAATAATACCGTTAAGTCTTACAGTGTCGTTAAGAATTTGGATTTTATTATCTCCAACTCTACGAAAACCAGTTCCTGCATAGTTTCCTCTTTGCCAAGCAGCCATTAATTCTCTATCAAAAGTAATGTAAACTTCTGCAAAATCATTTAAATTTTCGTTTGCATCGTTTGGATTTGATATGAAAACAAAGTTAAATGGTTCTTGGCTTGGGTTTGCAACACCAACAACTGATTCATATGAATTTTCGCTCGCTATAAGAGTGTTCTTCCAAGCAACATTATTACTACCGCAAACAAACGGTACCATATTGAAATCGTTCCTATTTTCGTTAGGAATTGTATTTCCATCATGAACACGTGCAAGTAGGCTGAACGCCCAGAAGTTTTCATCAAATTCGTAGCAATTCGCATAATCTGCAATATCTGGAACTCGCCAAGTTACTTTTATTACTTTGCTGCTGTTCGCAGGAATAGACGGAATTGTTACTCCGCAGCTATCGCCGATAGGAGCACCCAAAAGTGCGTCTACATCTGGACAATAAACGTAATGTATTCCGTCCCAACTATTGTCCCAATCTAAACTTGTACTCGCTTTTGCCCAATTCAAAAGTAATTTTTCTGTTCCTAAAGAAGCAAAATTATTATCATTATGAACGCGAACACAAACTTTATAATAGTTGTTTGTACGTGGATTTGAAGCCAAAACAAGTCCCCCCATTGTTTCTATCCAAATATCTGGACTGTTCCATACGATAGTATTTGTATCACTAGGTTCGTTACCATTATCGCTAGGGTAATCGCGTACATGCAAATCTATATCTTCTATATCTGTTGCTCTTTCTACTGCGGCACGAGCATCTACTAAACCGTAACCCATTTCTTCGTGCCATGTGCCGTTTGTATATCCTGTAGTTGTTTCGTAGTCGTATAAATCTGTTCTCACTTTTTGTGCAGTTTGTTCTATAATGTTTTTAACTTCTATGTAAGTTAGATTTGGATTAACCGATAAAATTAAGGCTGCAACTGCAGACACATGTGAAGAAGCAAGTCCTAGATTATGGAAAGAAAAGGAATAATCATCATCGCTATTTCCTTGGTTGCCAACTAAGTCTAGTGCAGGAAAAAGGGTTCCTGGCGCAACAACACTTAATGAAGTTCCATAATTGCTCTCTATAACATTTTCTCCAGTACCGATAATACTATCGTAAATGTAATCTTCATCGCAACTTGTTCGACTTATTCTTTCTCCACATTGGCTCATTCCTCCCACAGCAATTACTCCTTCTAAGTTGGAAGGGAATACTGGTGGATCAATAGGTGATTCGCTGTCAAATCCCGTCGGAAAAACCATTACACAGCCTTTGCCATTACGCCCATTTTCTAATGCATTGTTTATTGCATTTTTTATCATTTCATGATAACCCCGAACATCATATACCCAAGGGCAATTTATTACAGAAGCTCCATTTTGCACTGCAAAATTAATAGCATTTACTATTGCTTGTCCCATATTAGGTCTTGGAGTTTCTGTTGTATTTGCATTTATAGACATTATTGGGCACGATGGGGCAATACCAGCAATTCCGATACCATTGTTTGTTGTAGCCCCCATAATTCCAGCCATATAATTTGCTTCATTTTCATAAATCGAGCTTGGACTTGTATTTAGATTGGCATCATAACTTGTTGTATGTATGTTGGGTAAATCGGGATGGTTGAATTGGATACCGCTATTAGCGATATTTGCAATTATGACATCAGGATCTCCTGTCGT
The DNA here is from genome assembly GCA_964368115.1 of uncultured Bacteroidales bacterium. GTDB lineage: Bacteria > Bacteroidota > Bacteroidia > Bacteroidales > ML635J-15 > Bact-19. The sequence continues at coordinate 2,474 of CAYJBL010000076.1, read as the reverse complement.
AATTTGACGCGCTTCGCAAAAATTGATGTCAATTCCCGCAACACCTCCATATTGCCCAGTATTATGCAGATTCCATTGTCCAGAAAACAATGTGTCGTTCACACATGGTCGAATTGCAAGAGGTATATTACTTGAGGTAGTATTATTTGAATATAGCAAATCATTGTAAACAATAAAATCAGGTTCTGCAAATTCAAATTCTTCAGATTGATAAAAAATGTTAGCCATTTCTAAGGCATTTCCAGAAGATTCGTCTGTACAAGATAAGGTAAACCATAGAGGCATAAAAATATTGCTACCCAATATTTTAACATTATTTATATTGGCGATTCTCTCAAGTGCTCCTATATCATTTACAGATTTTAGTTTTACATAAAAGAGGTGTGATAATCCAATCAAGCTACTATCTTGTGTTAGAAAATGTGGTGTAGAATAAATAATACTACTATTTGTCGGTAACGAATTTTGGTTATTATCAGTTTCTGCTATGGTAAAATAATTTGAGGCAATTGTTGTATTTCCATAAGGAGTAAGTTTAACATTAACGTTTGCGTCCATGAAACTTTCAACAGAATAACCATTTTTAATCAAATCGGTTTTTACGCTTACAGTATCTGCAGCACTATTTACTAGGATGAATTGTTTAGATGTAACTATTTGAAGTTCTTCGTTTGCTCCATTATAATTACAATAAGCACTTTGTGCTTGCGCTTCTTGTATAAAGAAGCACAATGAGAATACTATAATAATATTTTTCATAATAAGTTTAGTTAAGTTTAATAAAATAATCGTTATGGTGCCCGTTATATATATATTTTAACCATATTGAATCGTTAGGGCTTATTTTTTCTTCCGTCAAATAACATTTTTGCCATGGAACTGCCACTTCAGCATCATCTGTTTCTATTTCTATAATTAAGCTGTACCAGTCAATATAATATTTACTAAATTGATTTTCTATGGTTTGGATATTTCCATGTACAGTCCCCGAAACAATTAATAGAGAGGAATTTGTAAAATCAATATGTGGAGCATCGTTACATAGTGCTTGTAATTCGGAATTGCTATTGATAAGTTTAACAGTGTCATCATGTGGGAAACCGCAAGGTATATCTGAGGAAATATCTGTTAATGCAGTAAAGTTCCAAGAAGTCCATAAAGTATAATGTAATGAAATCTGTTCTTCAGATTCTATTTTTTCTGGAATCCAAACAAATCGACACCATTTCTCAATTACAGCAGAGGCATTGCCTGCAATGTCGACGGATAAAGAATATTGTAAATTAGATGTTTTATCTAATTTAATTTTTATAGTGTCAACACCAGAAGTAATAAATCCAGCTATAGCCAATAATGAACCATTAGAAAAGTCAAATTCTTGGGCAGTGTTACACCACTCTTGTAGATTTTCGTTGCTATTAAATAGCTTTATTTTAATTGTATCGTCGGATGAAAAAAAGCAAGGAACACTGGTGTTATCTAATATTGAAATAGGTATTTCGGTAGGAAGAGATTCTACGATAGAATCTCCCACAGGCGGAGTAGGCGGAGTTGGAGGATCTGTATTGTCTTCGCAAGCCGTAAAAACGCTTGCCACCATTGCTAAACTGATTCCTAGTATCATGAGTAGCTTGAAATTTAATTTTCTCATAATTAGTTGTTTTTAATTTTTTAAATATTTGATGTCCATAAAGTAGCAGAATCTTCGTTTGTTAGTTCTTTTGTATAGCTTATCACTAGACTATCGTTACCTAATAAAGTATTGATATTTTGTTTTATAGTTTCCGTTAATTGCACTTTCAATAATCTATCGTTTATTTCGCTTATTGTGTCGCATAGCGAATATATTTTTGTTTTTATTTGGGTGAGAATTTCGTTACTTAACGAATCGTTATTGATATTAATAATGGTTTTCGTATCCTTATATTGAAAATCTATTTTTTGCTGAATCTATTGTAAATGAATATGTTTTGTGAGCTTACTGTTGAATTTACAAAGTATATCAAATATAAAATTCCAAATATTATTATTCTTGTCATAATTCCTACTGTTTTAATCTAAATTCATATTCTCTATCCATAAAAGGAAAGGCAACATGAGGCATGCCTCCAAGGTATTCCATCCACATAATAGTGTCGGATAGTATTTTAACTTTCCATGCCATATTGTCGCTTACATTAATATCCAGATCTCCAATTTTTGTAATGTGCATTGTTGTGTCAATTATTTGGTAATGAGTCCATTCATTGTGAGGATAGATTCTATATGGAGCTATTGCAGTGTCTTCCCACGTGGTATAATATTTACTCTCACTCTCATATAATTGTAGTGTTATCTGATTTGAGCAAGAACCACTCTGCAATAAACATTCCCATGTTGTGTATATTGCTTCAATAGTAGTGTCATTTTCAACTATCTGTGTCGTCGGGTCTATATCTTCAGGTTCGCAAGCCGTAAAAACACTTGCTGTCATT
>CAYJBL010000075.1:0-8404 GCA_964368115.1 uncultured Bacteroidales bacterium | reverse complement strand
TTATTCATTGGTGCAGAATATGGCGAAAAATACAATTTGATTTTAAGTAGTGGTGCAGGAAGCAATATATTGCATGCAAATTCTGATGTAGATATAACAAAAGAAGTAATAGACAAATTAAACTCGCGTTATTCTGCTATAGAAGAATAGTTTTGTGATGAATTTTGCAAAAAAATATTTCGAACGCTTTAGTAGTAACGAAAAAATATTTTCTGATAATCCTCGTAGTGATACGGGGATTATTGTTGTAATACCATGTTACAACGAATATAAAATAGATGATACATTAAATTCAATTGATCTTGCACATAAGCCAAGTTGTGGTGTCGAGGTAATAGTGATTGTAAATTCGTCGGAAAATACACCAAGTGACATAGTTGAGCATAACAAAAAAGTATATACAAAATTGTGCAATGATGCAATATCGGGCAAGTATAAAAATTTTAAATTACAATCACATTATATAGATAATGTACCGAAGAAAATAGCTGGAGTTGGAAATGCACGAAAACTTGGAATGGATGAAGCAGTAAGACGATTTGACTATCTAAATTTACCAAATGCTATTCTTGTTTCTTTAGATGCCGATTCATTGGTAAGTGTAGATTATTTGACGAGTATCGAAAAAATATTTAACAATAGTTTAGATGCAGTAGGAGCAGTTTTTCAATTTCAACATAACTATAATGATGAAACAGTAGACAATCAAACTAAAAAAGCGTGTAAACAATACGAAATGTATTTACGTTATTTTAGATTGTCGTTGAAAAAAATCGGTGTAATAGAAAGTTTTCATACTATTGGCTCTTGCTTAGCAGTAAGAGCTTTGGCATATATAAAAATGGGTGGAATGTCTAAAAGACAAGGAGGAGAGGATTTTTATTTTTTACATAAACTTGCACAACTTGGAAAAATAGAAGAAGTAAATGAAATTTTGGTAATACCCTCACCAAGAATTTCGGACAGAGTTCCTTTCGGAACAGGTCCTGCAATTTCTGAAATTATTAGAAATACAGAATATAAAGTTTATCCATATTGTTTGTTTTTGTTGTTTAAAGAATTTTATGCCTTATTACCAGTGTTTTATGAGTGTGAAAATATAACTCTAAATAATGGATTATTGGACTTTATAGGAGAAGAGCAATTAAAAAAAATAATTTTGGAATGCAAAAAAAACACATCAAACAAGAGCATGTTTATAAAGCGGATTAAGCAAAATTTTGATGTATTTTTTATGATAAAATTTCTGAATTTTAGTGTGTCGGCAAATAAGCCCCCGAAACAAGACATTACTGATGCTGTAAAAGATTTATTGTCAGATTATGGAAAATCTTTTACAGGAAATGCAGATGAGATGTATAATTCTATATTAGAATTAGATCTTGAAAATTAAAGATATTTATAAAACAGATTTTATTACTCTTAGGTTATGAGAATATTGCTTGGTTTGGCAATTATAGATCCCTTGATGGTCAATTTTATCAATTCTTACATATTTCGAAGCATGAATAATTTCTGTATTGCTAATAAGAATACCAACATGGCAAATTGCACCTTCTTCGTTTTGAAAAAACGCAAGATCGCCTTTTTGGGCTTCAGAAACAAAATAAAGTGTTTTGCCGAGTTCTATTTGTTGTGAAGCGTCCCGTTTTATATTCATCCCGATAAGGCGAAACATTAGTTGGATAAAGCCAGAGCAGTCGATTCCCCATTGAGTTCTACCGCCCCAAAGATATGGAGTGTTTAGAAGTTTAAGTGCATTGTCTACTATGATATTTCTCAATGTATGTTGTCTGTTTTCTGCCATACAATTGTTAATTTGGTAAATGTTTTTTCCAATGCTAAAAGAATTTCCAGAATTATACTCGGTATGCAACATCGCGCCAAGAGGAATATTGAAATGCTGTGTTTGATTTTGAAACACACTGCCGCAAGAATTAGAACAGAATTGCTTTTTATTGTAATATTCAGTATCAATATTATCGGTATTTTCTAATCTAGTGTACGATGTATTTTCTACCCAACCTTCGTAAGCATCATGAAAGAGACGGATTTTTGTCCAATTTTCGTATTGAATAAGAATTTCAAACATTTCGCCAAAAATTACTTGGTTAACCATTTCTGATTGGTGAGATCGTCCTACTCTCATAGGAATGTAAGCTAGTTCGCAGATGCCGATTTTCATAATAAATTAAGTAAATTCGTTTTTATTTCTTGGTGATTCAAAATTAGATATACAAAAAATTGAAAAAAATATCATAGGCTTATTTTTGTTAACATCGAATTGTCGAAACTCAATATTTAGCAGACAATTAGTATTTATTGCATGCAGGTGTAAAAAAAGAGAACAAATTGCTTAAATATCGAATATTCATATTAATTTTGCACTTTAAATAATAACTTAATTCTGAAAAGATGGACGAAAAACTATTTCAGGAATTCCCTCCAGTAACAACAGAAGCGTGGGAGGAAGTCATAAAAAAAGATTTAAAGGGTGCCGATTACGATAAAAAATTGGTATGGAAGACAATAGAAGGATTTTCTGTAAAGCCATATTTCCGTAGCGAAGACCTGAACGATTTAGATTATTTAGTGTCTAACCCTGCTGAATTTCCATTTGTTAGGGGAACAAAAATTGACAACAATTGGGAAATACGCCAAGACATTACCGTAAACGATGTAAAAAAAGCAAACGAATTATCGCACAAGTTAATTGCCGGTGGAGTAACTTCAATTGGTTTTACATTGCCAATAGAACTTAGTAAAAATGATTTCGAATTATTGCTAAAAGGTATAAACTTAGAAGAAATTGCAGTGAATTTTAACCCTGCAACAATGTCTGAAGTTTATGTGGATTATTTAGTTGAGTATGTAAAAGCAAATAAAATAAATCCAGATTTAGTAAAAGGAGCAAATAACTTTGATCCACTAGCTTATATGCTTACAAATGGAGAATACCTTTGTGGAGGTGAAACTTGCAATTGTGCAGAAAATATGTTTAGCAAGCTTGTTGGTGTTTTGCCAAATTACAAATTGATAAACATTAATGCTCGCCATTTTAACAATGCTGGTGGTTCGATTGTACAAGAACTTGCTTTTGGTTTAGCAATGGGAGCGGAGTATTTAAATAAGCTAATTGGCAAAGGTGTTTCAATCGATAATATTACACCAAGAATCCAATTTAATTTTGCTGTAGGTTCGAATTACTTTATGGAAATAGCAAAACTTAGAGCTGCAAAATTACTTTGGGCTAAAATTGTAGAGGCAAATAATCCTGAAAATATCGATTCTACCAAAATATATATTCATAGCGAAACTTCGATGTGGAATAAAACAGTATATGATCCACATGTGAATATGCTAAGAGTAACAACAGAGGCAATGTCGGCAGTTATTGGCGGAACAGACTCTCTAAATGTAAATCCTTTTGATGCAACTTATACAGAGCCAACAGAATTTTCATTGAGAATAGCTCGTAATGTTCAAATGTTGATTAAAGAAGAAGCACATTTTGATAAAGTATCGGATCCTTCGGCAGGTTCGTATTATATAGAAAACCTTACTAATACAATCGTAGAAAATGTGTGGAATCTGTTTTTAGAAGTAGAAGAGAAAGGCGGTTTTATTGCAGCTATCGAACAAGGTTTTATTCAAGATAAAATTGAAGCGACAGCACAAAAACGCGATAAAAATATAGAAACTCGAAACGAAATATTATTAGGAACAAATCAGTACCCTAATTTTGGTGAAGTCTTGAAATGTGAAGATTCAAACTGTAAATGCAAATGCACTAGCAGTTGTGAATCGAATACTACATACAGACCAATAAAATTGTATAGAGGATCGCAAGCATTTGAAGAATTGCGCTTGAAAACAGACCAACAAGCAAAACGCCCTGTGGTATTTATGTTGACAATCGGAAATTTAGCATTCAGAAAAGCACGTGCTCAATTTAGCTCAAACTTTTTTGCTTGTGCAGGATTTGAAACTATCGATAATAATGGGTTTGAAACTATTGCTGAAGGATTAAAAGTAGCAAAAGAGAAAAATGCAGATATTATAGTTTTGTGTAGCTCAGACGAAGAATATGCAGCTTATGCGCCAGAACTTCAAGCAGCTAAAGATAAAGAAATTGTTGTAATTGCAGGTAATCCAGCATGTAAAGAAGAACTAGAATCAAAAGGAATAGTAAATTTTGTTCATGTAAAATCAAACGTGTTAGAAGACTTGAAAAAGTATCAAATACAACTTGGTATTAACTAATAAACGATTAATCAATGAAACCAAATTATAAAAATATTGATATTAAATCAACTCCTGCAAATTCGACAAATGGTAAAGAATGGCAGGAAAATAATTCTATAAAGAAAGACTGGGTTACAGCTGAACAGATTCCTGTAAAGAAAGTTTATTCGAAAGAAGATTTAGAAAACATGGAGCATTTAAATTATGCCGCAGGTATGGCTCCATTTCTTCGCGGGCCTTATTCGACAATGTATGTTATGCGCCCATGGACAGTAAGACAGTACGCTGGTTTTTCAACTGCAGAAGAATCTAATGCTTTTTATCGTAGAAATTTAGCTGCAGGACAAAAAGGCTTGTCGGTAGCTTTCGACCTTGCAACACACAGAGGTTACGACTCCGACCATCCACGTGTAGTTGGAGATGTAGGTAAAGCAGGTGTTGCTGTTGATTCGGTTCTGGATATGAAAATTCTTTTCGATCAAATTCCTCTTAACAAAATGTCGGTATCTATGACAATGAATGGTGCGGTATTGCCAATTATGGCATTCTATATCGTTGCTGCTCTTGAGCAAGGTGCTAAATTAGAAGAACTTTCTGGTACTATCCAAAACGATATTTTAAAAGAATTTATGGTGCGTAATACTTACATTTATCCTCCAGAATTTTCAATGAAAATTATTGGTGATATATTTGAGTATACATCTCAAAAAATGCCAAAATTCAACTCGATTTCTATTTCTGGATACCATATGCAAGAAGCAGGAGCTACAAACGATATCGAATTAGCTTATACTTTAGCAGACGGCTTAGAATACCTTCGTACTGGTATCAAAGCAGGCTTAGATATTGATGCATTTGCACCTCGTTTATCGTTCTTTTGGGCAATCGGAATGAACAATTTTATGGAAATTGCTAAAATGAGAGCTGCAAGATTACTTTGGGCTAAACTTGTTAAACAATTCAATCCAAAAAATCCAAAATCTTTAGCTCTTCGTACTCACAGCCAAACTTCTGGTTGGTCGTTAACAGAACAAGATCCATTTAACAATGTAGCTAGAACATGTGTTGAAGCAATGGGAGCTGCATTAGGGCATACTCAATCTCTTCATACAAACGCTCTTGATGAGGCTATAGCTTTACCAACAGATTTTTCTGCTCGTATTGCTCGTAATACTCAGATTTACATTCAAGAAGAAACAAATGTATGTAGACAAGTAGATCCATGGGCAGGTTCATATTATGTTGAATCATTAACTCATGAAATTGCTCATAAAGCTTGGAAGCTAATTGAAGAGGTAGAAGAACTTGGCGGTATGGCAAAAGCTATTGAATCTGGTATTCCAAAAATGAGAATCGAAGAAGCTGCAGCTAGAACGCAAGCACGTATTGATAGCGGAATGCAAACAATAGTTGGTACAAACAAATACAGACTAGAAAAAGAAGATCCTATTGATATTCTTGATGTTGATAACACTGCTGTTAGAGAAGCACAAATAAAACGTTTACAAAAATTAAAAGCAGAAAGAAATGAAGAAGAGTGTCAAGCTGCTTTAGCTGCAATTACAAAATGCGCAGAAACTGGTGAAGGAAACTTACTAGAATTAGCGGTAATTGCTGCTCAAAAAAGAGCAAGTCTTGGCGAAATTTCTGATGCTTGTGAAAAAGTTTCAGGGAGATATAAAGCTGTGATTAGATCTATTTCTGGTGTTTATTCTTCTGAGTCGAAGAATGACCCAAGTTTTGAAAAAGCAAAAGAATTATGTGCGGCATTTGCTAAACAAGAAGGTCGCCAACCTCGTATTATGATTGCTAAAATGGGGCAAGACGGACATGATCGTGGAGCAAAAGTTGTTTCGACTGGTTATGCAGATGCTGGTTTCGATGTAGATATAGGACCACTTTTCCAAACTCCTGAAGAAGCAGCAAGACAAGCTGTAGAAAATGATGTTCATGTACTAGGTGTTTCGTCGCTTGCTGCTGGACATAAAACTCTTGTGCCTGCTGTTATTGCAGAACTGAAAAAACTTGGTCGCGAAGATATTATTGTAATCGCTGGTGGAGTTATTCCTTCACAAGATTATCAATTCCTTTACGATGCAGGAGTTGCTGCAATTTTCGGACCTGGAACATCAGTGTCTAAAGCTTCAATTCAAATTCTAGAATTATTAATGAGCTAATAATTTTAAATACAATCTTAAAAGCGTCCCAATAAGTGGACGCTTTTTTTATTTAAATACTTATATTTGTGCTAAAATTATGTGTATGAAAAATAATATTATCACTTTATTACTTATCTTTTCTAGTTTTTTTATAGCTAAAATAGGAATAAGTCAAGAAGCCGAATTAGATACATTGCCAGCAAATTATACTTGCGATTTGGGACCAAAAGATACACTGATTGTTTATGATATGAGCGAGCAAATCAGGAGTTCGATGGGAGCTGAAGCAACTGTTATTTATATTGAAAACATAATATCCGAAAGTAAAACAGTTGTGTTTGGAGAAGTAGGAAGATTAGAAGTTTACTACTTCTTCGAATCCGACAGAATAAGAGTAGAGGAGGTGCATATTGCATATAGAACAAATGCGTTTGAAGTTGAATCGGAAGATGATATAAGAATAGAAAAAACAATACAATACTACATGGATTTTGAAGGCTTTCTAATTGACGAACCAACAGAAGAAATACTTGATATTTTCGAAGAATTTGAAAATGTAGTACCGTTTTTAATTGAGTAATATGATGCAAGAACCAAAGATAGGGAACTACGACGATTTATTAAATATGGCTGCCATAGAGCTACAGCCAATAATGATAAAACTTAGAGAGCTAGTATTTGAACTGCATCCAGAAACTTGCGAAGTTGTTCGTTTAGGAGATAAAGCCGCTAGTTTTGGTGTAGGACCTGCCAAAATGAAAGAATCATATTTGTATATTATGCCCCATAAATCATGGGTGAATTTAGGCTTTTACCAAGGAGCAATGCTATATGACCACACAAATATACTTGAGGGAACAGGAAAACAATTAAGGCATATTAAAATCCATAATCTCACACAAATCTCCCAACCAGAAATTAAAGAACTTATGCTGCAAGCTATAAATTTGCGTATGAAGTAGTGTGCGTATGATTGTTACCATATTAAATAATTTAGAAATTATTGGTAATACATTATCGATTTAAGGTAAAAGGATATAATTTTTGAGAACCTGTCTAACAAGTTTAAGATAGGTTCTTTTTTTTACAAAAAAATAAGGTTTTTATGTTGATTTTCAACACAAAAACCTTTGTTGTATGCGATAAAATTTGTATCTTTGTTTTGCACAACCAAGTTAAAATCAACGCATTTACAATGGCAAAGATAGCGATAAAAATAGAAAATCAAGGAGAAAACCTACTTTTACCACCAAGTTTAGATGAATTAATTCCTGCAACCCACACAGTTCGTGTTGTCAACGATATTATTAATACTCTTGATATAACCGAAATTTTAAGTAGTTATCGAGGCGGAGGCAATAGTTGCTTCAGTCCTCGTACAATGATTAAAATATTAGTTTATGCTTATTTAAACAACATCTACTCATCGCGACGTATAGCTCAACAACTTTGCGAAAACATTAATTACATGTGGCTAAGCGGTGGCATAAAGCCCGATTTTCGCACAATCAACTATTTTAGAGGAAAACGTCTAAAACAAGGATTCGACAAACTATTTACACAAGTGGTTGAATTACTGCATAGCGAGGGTTTTGTATCGTTAAAAGTGCAATATATTGATGGCACAAAATTAGAGTCAATGGCAGGAAAATACACATTTGTTTGGCGCGGTTCGGTAGAAAAAAATGATGCCAAATTAAAAGATAAAGTAAATAACATATTATCGCAAATAGAGAATAATATAAACATTGATAATAATGAAAATCCACCATTAGAGAGTGTTACCGCGGATGATTTTAAAGAGCGAGTAAAAAAGAATAAAGTCTACCATTTCAGAAAACAACACATCAAAACAAGAGCACAAAGCTATCGAAGAAATAGAAAAAGAATCTATTCCAAATATGTATAACGAACGATTATTAATTAAGGGTGTATGATAACAAAAGAAGATTTGGATGTTTTCGCACTGCGAATACAAGATAGTATAGATGGACTCAAGC
>CAYJBL010000074.1:0-8414 GCA_964368115.1 uncultured Bacteroidales bacterium | reverse complement strand
AAACTACTGGTACTGTAAAATCATTAGCTGTTATACCTGATTCCTGTGCTACTGCTCCGATAGTTGCTGTTGCTCCGTCAGATAATGTAAATTCTGCCATAAGATTTGTAAGATCTGTACCATTTACAACTTCTATTGCTACAGTTTTTGCTGCTGCATCAATTACTGCTGGTGCATTATCTTGCGCTCCAAAACTATAAGCTAAAATATCTGTTGCTGTACTTAATGGTTCTGTTGTTACAGTTACTGTCCAATCTGCTGTTGTTACACCGTCTTCTGCTGTTACTGTATAAACTACTGGTGCTGTAAAATCATTTGCTGTTACGCCTGATTCTTGTGCTACTGCTCCAATAGCTGCCGTTGCATCTGATGATAATGTAAATTCTGCTACTAGATTTGTTAAATCAGCTTCTGCTACAACTTCTATTTCAATAGTTTTAGCTACTGCATCAATTACTGCTGGTGAGTTATCTAATGCTCCAAACGTATAAGTTAAGATGTTTGCTTCGTTTGAAATAATATCTGCACCTTCTGATATACTTACATTGTCAATAAATGCATCTGGACCATAACCTGATAAGAAATAGAATCTAAATTTAATATTTCCATCATATGCCGAAAGATCTATCGCTCCTGAAGAAACATAAGTTCCTGGAGCGGTAGTAGTTGCTCCCGCAGCATTAAATTCAGAACCTGATATATTCCAAACATCTATCCAAGTAGCTCCATTGTCGTTTGTGATTTGCAATGTTAATGCATCATTTGGATAAGTAGTATTATATTGATGTGACCACATAAATTCGATTACAGGGTTATTCAGATTTGTTAAGTCAACTACTGGACTTGCCAAATATGCTGTTGAACCATTACTCCAGTTCCAGAAAGAAGCATCTACTGCTCCACCACCATACTGAGTTACTGTTTGTGTTCCTCCTGTTAAATCCCAACAATCTGTAATAGACGCCCAGTTTTCAAATTCCTCTGTCCATGGGAATGTTGCGATTACACCACATCCAGTTGTAAATTCAAACTGTACCCATTGCGAGTTACCTAAATCAACACCACAATTTGCTTGAATATATACGTCGTATTGTGTTTGCGCATTCAAGTCGCTTAATGTAATTGTTGTCTCTGTTACTTCAAGCATAGTTCCTGTGCCTTGAGCAAAACCTGCTTCGCCATATTCTACCATCCACGATTGTGCAGATAGATTAGATGTCCAAGAAAGAGATGCTGCAACGTCAAGAATTTCTGTTGCTGTAATGCTTGTTACCTCTGGACAAGAAACTGTTGTTGCAAATGCAAATGGTCCTGCATAAGATGATAATCCTAATTCGTCACCACAATTCGCCTGAATAAATACATGATAATCAGTATCTGCTTCTAATCCTGTCAATTGATATGGAGATGTTGCATTTTCTACTGTAGTTCCTTCAGTTGTTGGATTAAACCCAGGCAAACCATATACTAGTGTCCATGATTCGTTATTAACGCCTGCTGTCCATGTTACCACTGCTGAATTATAAACAATATCTGTAAATATTACATCTGTAACTACTGGACAAGCTATTGTTGTTGTGAATGAATAAGGACCTGCATTTACAGATAATCCTAATTCATCACCACAATTAGTTAAAATATAAACATCATAAGATGTGTTATCTAATAAACCTTCAATTAGTGCCGAGTTTTCTGTCACTTCAATAGTTTGTGCCAATGGCGATGTAGGATCAAATCCTGCATTTCCATAAATCACTGTCCAAGATACATCGTTTGCACCTGCTGTCCATGTTACCACTGCCGAAGCATGATTTACATCTGTAATTTCTACATCTGTAACTACTGGACAAGCTATTGTTGTTTCAAAATCAAACGGTCCTACTAATGTTGAAGTACCAAAAACATCACAATCTACAGAAATATAAACTTGGTATGCTGTTGCATCTTCTAATCCTGTTATTTGATAAGTTGTTTCCGCTATATCAGAAATTGTAGTTGTTTCTGCAGTTGCGTATGGATTAAATCCATCTATACCATATCTCAAAGTATAAGTTGATGCATTTGCAACCGCATCCCATGACAATGTTGCAGTTGCATGATCTGTTGCTTCTACTATCATATTAGCAACTTGTTGACATGCTTCTGTTGTCGAGAATGTAAACGGTCCTGCTGCTGTAGATAATCCATTAGCTTCACAATCAGATCTGATATAAAAATCATAAGCTACATTATCTTCTAATCCAGTTATTGTAAATGGATTTTCTGTTACTGTTACTGTTTCTGATTCACCAAATCCAAAGTTTTCTTCTCCATAGATAACTACCCATTGTGTTTCTAAACCTATTGTTTCTATTTCAATAGTTATAGATTCATGAGTTGCACTTTCAAATGTAGCTCCTACTATTTCAGGACATAAAACATCAGTAGTAAAGTTTACTGGACCTATCCATATAGATGCTCCATTAACATCACCACAATTTGCACGTACATAAGCGGTGTAATCTGTTTCATGTGTTAAGCCAGTCAATGTATATAGATTTTCTGTTATATCCACTGGCACTGCTGTTTCTAAGTCAAATGTAGCTGTCTCGCCATAAACAACTTGCCATGCAGTTTCGTCTGCTCCAACTGTCCACGATAATTCTGCTGTCGAAGATGCGATATCTGCAACTGCTAAGCCAGTAGGACTTGGGCATAAAACATCTGTAGTAAAGTTTACTGGACCTATCCATAACGAAGTTCCATCAACATCACCACAATTTGCACGAATGTAAGCTGTATAATCTGTGCTGTGCATAAGATCAACTAGTGTATATGGATTTGTTGTTATATCCATTGGCACTGCTGTTTCTAGATCGAATGTAGCTGTCTCGCCATAAACAACTTGCCATGCTGTTTCGTCTGCTCCAACTGTCCACGATAATTCTGCTGTCGAAGATGTTACATTTGCAACTGCTAGATCTGATGGATTTGGACACGATTCGTCATAAACTATTACATCGTCGATATACCAACCTGAATCTGTTATACTACCGTCAGAATCAAGTCTAAAACGAATAAGAAGACCTTCACCTGCATAAGCTGCTAAAGTGAATTTTTCTTGTTTCCAATCACCATTATCTACATTATTCCCTCCCCAATCAGCATATGAGTTGCCATTAAACTCGCTGTCTACATATGTTCCTGATTCTGATAATCTAGTAGAAGAAGGTAATGCTGTCCAAGAGTTTCCTCCATTGGTAGAAATTTCTACATAACCATGATCGCAACAACCTTCTGTATGAGCAATATGTTGGAATGTTAACATTGGATTTGCATCTGCTGGCAATTCTACATAACACTGTAATAATACAGTATTAATTTGATTATTTCCAACTGCATTTCTAATACTATTGTTTCCTGAAACTTTTAAGTTTGTTTCTATTGTCCAATCAGCGTTATTTCCTTCTGCATTTACAAATGCACCAAAGCCATCTTCAAAATCTTCGATAAATGGAAGTGTTAATTCTGCAGCACAACCAGTAGAAAATTCTAATGCATCTGTCCAGAAGCTAAATTCTGCGCCGCAATTTGCACGAACATAAACTTCATAACCTGTCAATTCTGTTAGGCCTGTAATTGTATAAAGATTTTCTGTTATATCAGTTGGTATTGCAGTTGCTAAATCAACTGTACCAGCTAAACCATAAACAATTTGCCATGCAGTTTCTGCATCGCCTGCATCCCACGATATTTCAGCACTCTCGCCTGTTATAGCACTAGCTGTCAATCCTGTTGGTTCTGGGCATGTTACTAGAGTTGTAAAACTTGCTGGTCCTACCCATTGAGACATATCATCTGCGCCGCAATTTGCACGCACGTATACATCATAATTTGTTGTTGAAGTTAAGCCTGTTAACTGATATTCTCCTAAAACTAATCCAACTCCTGCAACTACAGTTCCTTCACCGTCAACCATAGGGTCAAAACCATCAAGTCCATAAATTACGTCAAATATTGTTGTTGAGCCATTAGGCACCCAAGTTAAAGTAATATTGTTTGTACCTGGAGCGTACGCACTTAAATTTATTGGAGCTGGACATGTTACCATTGTTTCAAAAGTTGCAGGGCCAACCCAAGTTGAGATACCGTCAACAGCACCACAATTTGCGCGTACATAAACATCATAAGTAGAGTTTGGCGATAAGCCTGTTAACTCATATTGTCCTAAAACTGGAACTACATCAGTTACAAGAGTTCCTTCTCCTATA
Source organism: uncultured Bacteroidales bacterium (assembly GCA_964368115.1). GTDB lineage: Bacteria > Bacteroidota > Bacteroidia > Bacteroidales > ML635J-15 > Bact-19. The sequence goes on along the minus strand of CAYJBL010000074.1, from coordinate 4,164 downwards.
AATGGATTAAAGCCTTCTAAACCATAAACAAGTTCAAAATTTTCCGTTGTACCTGCTGGAGCCCATGTTAGGTCAACTGTAGTTTCTGTTGGTGTAAATGCTGCAAACGAAGTAGGAGCTGGGCAAGAAATCTCAGTCTCAAATATTGCTGGACCTGTCCATGTTGAGATACCATCAACATCACCACAATTTGCACGTACATAAACATCATACTCAGAGTTTGAAGATAAACCAGTTAACTCATATTGTCCTAAAACTAGTACTGCATCATTTACAAGAGTTCCTTCTCCTACTAGAGGATCGAATCCTACAAAGCCATAAGCTATGTCAAAGTTTGTTGCATCACCTACTGCCGACCATGATAGATTTACAGTATTTGCTGTTGCTCCGAACGCGCTAAGACCTATTGGTGCAGGACAAGTTATTGCTGTTGCAAAGTTTACAGGGCCTACCCAAACAGATACTCCATCAACTGCACCGCAATTTGCACGTACATAAACATCATATACAGAGTTTGGTAATAGACCTTCTAATAAATATTCGTCTGCTGTTAAACTTACCTGAGAAACAAGAGTCCCTTCTGTTTCTGGGTCAAATCCTGGGATACCATAAATTACATCATATTCTGGAATACCGTTTCCTGGTTCCCACGATAATGTTACAGTATTTTCTGTTGCATTAGTTGCTGTAAGACCTGTTGGATTTGGACACGTTTCGTCGTAAATCATGACATCATCAATATACCAACCTGAATCTGTTATACTACCGTCAGAATCAAGTCTAAAACGAATAAGAAGACCTTCACCTGCATAAGCTGCTAAAGTGAATTTTTCTTGTTTCCAATCACCATTATCTACATTATTCCCTCCCCAATCAGCATATGAGTTGCCATTAAACTCGCTGTCTACATATGTTCCTGATTCTGATAATCTAGTAGAAGAAGGTAATGCTGTCCAAGAGTTTCCTCCATTGGTAGAAATTTCTACATAACCATGATCACAACAACCTTCTGTATGAGCAATATGTTGGAACATTAAAATTGGATTTGCATCTGCTGGTAATTCTACATAACACTGTAATAATACTGTATTAATATGATTGCTATCATATGCATTTCTAATACTATTGTTTCCAGAAACTTTTAAGTTTGTTTCTATTGTCCAATCTGTATCATTTCCATCTGCATTAGCAAACGCGCCTAAACCTGTTTCGAAATCTTCTGTAAATGGAAGAGCATTTGATGCAGCACAACCAGTAGAGAATGCTATCATATTAGACCAATCGCTAGGTTCTCCGCCACAGTTTGCACGTATATAAGCTACATAATCAGATAATTCTGTAAGTCCTGTTATTATGAAAGGATTTTCAGTAACAGCTAATGGTATAGCAGTAGCTAAATCAACTGTACCTGCTAATCCATAAACAATTTGCCATTCTGTTTCGGTATCTCCTGCTTGCCACGATAGTATTGCACTTTCGCCTGTTATTCCTCCAGCAGCAAATGCTGTAGGAACAGGACAAGTTACTAGTGTGGTAAAGTTAATTGGACCTACCCATGTTGACATACCATCAACATCACCGCAATTTGCACGTACATACGCTTGATAGTCTGTCGTTGCTGTTAATCCTGTTATTGAATATTCTCCACCAACCAAAGTAACGCCCGTCATTAGTGTTCCTTCTGTTTCAATATCGAAACCATCTAAGCCATATATCACTTCAAATTCGCTTGTTCCTGTTGCTGGAGTCCATGTTAGCGAAGCTGAATATGTTCCTATATCTGCCATAGCTAAACCAGATGGAGCTGGACATGATACTAACGTTGTAAAACTAGCACTTGACCACGAAGATAAACCATTAACATCACAATCTACTTGTACATAAACATCGTAATCTGTATCTGCTAATAAATTTTCTAATAAATAAGGTTTTGTTATTAATCCTTCGACAAGAGTTCCTTCTGTTTCTACATCAAAACCTGCTAGTCCGTATTTAATATTCCATAATGCAATACCATCAGGGCTATTATCCCAATTAACAAGAGCCGAATACGAAGCTATATCTGAAATTACTATATTTGATGGCGATAAACAAGCTGTATTTAACACAGATACGTTATCAATAAATAAATCGTTATCAGCATTAGAAACTGTTGTTTCTGCATAGAAACCAATCTTAACATTCCCAGTGTATCCTGCTAAATCAATTGATATTTGCTCGCCAGCTGTTGCTATGTCATTATAAACATATTCAGAATCTTGGTTATCCCATAATCTTAACGTATTCAACGATGACCAAGTATTTCCTGCATCTGTTGAAATTACCACTGCAAATTTATCATCTGTACCTGACGTTCCTGCTGCTGATGTGCTATTGTAAGCCGTCAAAGCTAAATCGAATTGTAATATATAATTTATAGAACCATCGCCAAGATTAATAGGAGGTGTAATCAACCACTCATCTCTTCCTGTACTATAAACGTTCATTTTTGCTGCTCCAGTACTACCATTATTTGCAAAACCATCATTTGTCCAATTCGAACTTGTTCCTGTCATATTTACAGTTTCAGCAAGTAAGCCTGTTGATTCTATCCAACAATCATCAGTAGGGTAAGTTGTAAAATCTTCTGTATAGTCTGGCATTACAACAGCACAATCTGTAGTAAATTCCTCTACATTTGACCATTGACTTACACTTATATCCGAACAAATTGCACGAACATAAACATCGAAGCTAGTTTCTGGCGCAATGTCCATTAATGTGTATGATGTTTCAGTTATTCCAGATATTACTATTCCTTCTGCAAATTCAAAACCTTCTGGTCCGTATATAATTTCCCATTCTGTTGCTGTTGCATCTGTCCATGATAAAGAAACGCTTGTTGAAAGAACACTTTCAGCTGTTAATGCAGTAGGTGTTGCACAAGTTGTTGTTGTTGACATTGTAGCAACATCGCTCCACTCCGAAAGCGTACCATTACAATCTGTAGCTACATAGAAATCGTAAACTTCACCTTCAATTAAACCTGTAATTGTAAATGGATTTGCATCAGCAACTATTTCTGTGCCTTCTGTATCTATATCAAAACCTGTTAGTCCATATTTGATAGTCCATGCTGTTGCTGGCAAGAAATCTTCCCATGAAACTTCCACTGCTCCTGCTGTACCATCTACATTTTCTACAGCTACTGCTATAGGGTACATACAGTCTGGTAATACTTTTACCTCTACGTTATCAATAAATAAATCGTTATAAGCATTTGAAATTGTAGATTCTGCATAGAAACCGATTTTTACGTTTCCTGTGTAAGCCGATAAATCGAGTATTACCACTTCGCCTGCAGTTGCAATGTTGTTATAAACATAAGTAGAGCCTTGATTATCCCATTGTCTTAAGATATTAGCAGACGACCATGTTGCTCCTGCATCGGTAGAAATTACCACTGCAAATTTATCATCATTTCCGTCCATTTCTGCTGGATTTGAATTAGAGCCATCTGTCAATGCTAAATCAAACTGTAACATATAGCTTGATGTTCCATCACCAAGATTTATTACTGGTGAAATCAGCCATTCATCACTAGATGTGTAAGCCACATACATTCTTGCTGCACCTGTAGTTCCATTATTTGCAAAACCGTCAGCTAGCCAAGACGAAGATGTTCCTGTCATGTTTACAGTTTCTGTAAGTAAGCCTTGCGCTTCTATCCAACAATCGTCTGTAGGATAAGTAGCAAAATCTTCTAAGAAATCAGGAATAACAATCGAACATTCTGTTGTGAAATCAAACTGAGCCCAAGTTGAGGTTCCTAATTCTGCACCACAATCTACTCGAACATAAACATCATAAGTTGTTTGTTCTGCTAAGTCTGTTAGCTCTAACATAGGTTCTGTTACAGTAAGCGTAGTTCCGTTACCTTGAGTAAAACCTTCTTCACCATATTCGATTGTCCATGATGTCGCAGTTAAACCTGCATCCCATGAGAAAGATGCTGTTACATCTAATATTTCTAATACAGTAATATCTGCTAAATCTACTGTAGGACATGAGATTGTTGTTGAGAATGAAAATGGGCCTGCATATTCAGACATTCCATTTACTTCACAATCTGCCATTATATAAATTTGATAATCAGAATCCGTTGCAAGACCTGATAAAGTATAT
>CAYJBL010000073.1:7537-8420 GCA_964368115.1 uncultured Bacteroidales bacterium | reverse complement strand
TTTAACGCCTTTAACATTTTAATATAAGCACTAATCAAACTAGTTTTACCTGTTCCAGCATACCCTGTCAATACATAAGTAGAAAACTTATTTCTGTCAGTCATAAATCTTCCGAGATTATGAATTGTTTCAGTCTGACAATCCGTTGGAGTATGCCCCAAATATGATGCAAATTCGTTGTTGAAAAACTTTTCTAACATTTAATATTATTTTTGTAAAACTTTATAAAAAAAATTTATCTTTGCTCGCAAAACTAAAATTAAAATTTATAATATGAATAAGATAGTTGGAATAATTATTAAACTTGCACTTCTTGGTGTTATTGTTGCATTAATTTACTACATTGTGTTTGGCATTAACAAGCCTATCGAATTTGAAAAACACAAAACAGAACGTTTTAAACAAGTAGAGCAAAGACTAAAAGATATTAGAACAGCTCAGGTTGCATACAAAAATATTCATGGAATTTATACTCCTAGTTTCGATTCGCTTGTAAATTTCATTAAATCTGAAGACTTAAGAGTTATTAGAGCTATTGGCTTCCTTACCGACTCAATGATCGCTGAAGGTATTACAGAAAAGAAAGCTCTAAAACAAGGTCTTATTTCTCGTGACACGACCTACATCCCAATCATTGACACGTTATTTAAGCATGTCAACTACCCAATAGAAGATATAGGTATTATTCCTTCAGGAACAAAAGTTGGTTTTACTATGGATACAGCATCTGTTATGACTGGCTCAGGCGTAGAGGTTAAAGTATTCTTATGCTACGCTTTAAACTACGATATCCTTGATGGCTTAGATAGACAATATATTATTAACTACAACGACGAGAAAAAGGATACTTGCCTTAGAGTAGGTAGCCTTACAGAAGCAAACA
>CAYJBL010000073.1:1132-7476 GCA_964368115.1 uncultured Bacteroidales bacterium | reverse complement strand
TATCAGTTTCGAAAAAATTAAATTGTCCATTTTGATTAGTCAAAATGGACTTTCTTATTCTTTATACTCTATCGATGAAAATCGTTTTTATGCTCTTTCTCATTACAGTTTTATTGAAAAAGAAAATTACATTTCTGAAATAGATCATTATTTTTCGTCTGAAAATTTATCACATAAAGATTTTCACAGCATAAGTATTATATATGCAAACTCAAAAAACACAATTGTTCCTGAAGTACTATTCGACAAAACCAATTATGAGTCTGTTTATAGACTAAATTTCACTCAAAATATAGACGAGGAAATAAAATTTTCTAGCTTACCAAAATCAAAAAACAATATTCTATTTTCGATAAATAAAAATATTCTTGAACTACTTGATAAACACTTCAATTCTTATAAATTATTCCCACAATCACATTTCTTTATTGAAACAAATTTTACATCCAATAAAATATCAGATAAAGATGAGAATTGCAAAATGTATGTACAAGTATTTGATGATTTTATTGAAACACTAGTTTTAAAAGATTCTAAAATCCTATTTTACAATACTTTTAACAGCAAAACGAGTAACGACATACTATATTATATTATTAATGTGTTCGAACAACTAGAATTATCACAAGAAAGCACGGCAATAATTTTTTCAGGATTTATTGATAAAGATAATTTGGCAATAATCAATTTAAAGAAATTTGTACGACTAGTTTACTTCGAATCACTAAACTCTTCGTACAAATATTACTATAAGTTTCTTGATAACATACCACATTATTTTATTCATTTATTAAGTTCAAACTAAAAAATGCGAATAATAGGCGGAAAACATAAAGGCAAAGTAATTAATCCCCCAGCAGGTTTCAAAGCTCGCCCAACAACAGATTTTGCAAAAGAATCGTTATTTAATATTTTAAATAACGATTTTAATTTTGAGAATATTGATGTTCTTGACTTATTTAGTGGTACAGGAGGAATTTTGCAGCCGCGGTGTTAAAAGTTTAATTGCTGTAGAATCAAATAATATTAATGCAAATTACATATCTAAACAATTCGAAAGTTTTGGTTTCACACAAGCAAAAGCGATTAAATCTGATACTTTTAGATATTTAAAATCTTGTAAACAAAAATTTGACGTGATTTTTGCCGACCCACCATACGAACTTGAAAACATCGAAGACATACACAGACTAGTTTTTGAAAACAACTTACTTTCCGACACTTCGTACTTAATTATTGAACACGGAGCAAAAACTAGTTTTTGTTCGTACCCATATTTTATTGGTTGTAGAAAATATGGTAGTGTACATTTTAGTTTCTTCGACCCTACTGCCTAGAAAAGAACATTAACCTATTTTTACTATTGCAGATATAATGTATTTTAATTAAAATTGCCACTTATTAAGTGACTCAAATTCCCACTTCATAAACAATAGAAAATAAGCACTTTAAAACAATAGCTCGTAACTAACATTCGATATAATAAAAAATTGGAGCATAGTAATACATATAAACCCGAATTTGTAAATTCAGAAATTTTCACAAAAGTTAGAGAATTTAATCGCAATAAAAACTACGAAATTTACGTCGTTGGTGGATATGTTAGGGATAAACTCCTTATGCGAAGAAACAAGAAGGATATTGATTTTGTAATCAATGGAAACGGTATCGAATTTGCTAATAAATTTGCTAAATACTTAGGAATAAAAAAAATAAGTATATACAAGACCTTTGGCACCGCAATGTTTAACTATGGCGATGCAGAGCTAGAGTTTGTTGGAGCTCGAAAAGAATCATACTCGCCTGAATCGAGAAACCCAACAGTGCAATCGGGCACAATAGAGGATGATCAAAAAAGACGCGATTTTACAATCAATACTCTTGCAATAAGTTTAAACGAAGAAACATACGGAAAGCTTATAGATCCTTTCGACGGATTACACGACTTATATTATCAAACAATCCGCACTCCACTCAACCCTGACATTACATTTTCTGACGATCCATTGCGAATGCTAAGAGCTATTAGATTTGCTTGCCAGCTTGATTTTCAAATTGATTCAGACTGTTTGAGTTCTATCAAAAAAAATAAATCTCGAATTAAAATAATAACAGCAGAACGAATTCATACAGAATTAAATAAAATTTTATTGGCAAATAAACCATCAATAGGGTTTAAATTGCTATTCGACACTGGGTTATTAGAATTAATTTTCCCTGAGCTTCATGCTCTATCTGGTGTCAACACAAAAAATAATATTAGCCATAAAGATAATTTTTTACATAGCATACAAGTTGTTGATAATATTGCTAAACTAAGCGATGACCTTTGGTTAAGGTGGGCTGCGCTTCTCCATGATATAGCAAAACCAAGAACAAGAAAATTTGTTGACGGCATAGGCTGGACCTTCTATTCTCACAATTTCATAGGAGCCAAAATGGTTCCAGAAATTTTCAAAAAACTCAAATTGCCACTCAACGAAAAAATGAAATTTGTGCAAAAAATGGTTGATCTTCACATGCGGCCAATTGCTCTTGTTGAAGATATTGTTACTGACTCTGCTGTACGAAGACTTATTGTTGATGCAGGAGATGACATTGAACACCTTATGAACTTATGCGAAGCTGATATTACATCAAAAAATGAAAAACGCATTAGCCAATATTTGCAAAATTTTAAATTAGTTCGCCAAAAAATTGTAGAAGTAGAAGAACGCGACTCATTACGCAATTTCCAACCGCCAATCTCTGGAGAGGAAATTATGGCATTCTTCAATATTCCACCTTCTAAAGCTATAGGCGACATAAAAAATGCTATTAAAGAAGCCATTCTTGAAGGCACAATTTCAAATAATTATGATGACGCTAAAATCTTCATGATTTCCAAAGGAAAAGAACTTGGATTAATAAAATAAATATTCTATAACATAGATTAACCCTACTTTATCGACAACCATTTATTTATTCTTCGTCTTAGTTGTAAATTATTTTAATAACTAAATTATCTAAAAATGAAGACAAAAAATGTATTATTCTTAATCCTTTTTACAATTACTACTTATGCTTTAAATGCACAAATTATTTACACTGACATTACAGATGGTGTTCCCGAAATGATTGATTTTAATCAAGATGGTACCGCAGAATTTACAATTGATACATACGGAACAAATTTCCCTGGCGACTATATTTCTTACTACGACACAGAAATTCAGGCAAATAACAATATTCACGCACTAGGAACTGACGACTACGGCTGGGACACTCCTAACTTTGTTAATGCAGGTTTTTCAATTAATTCTAGTTGCAACTGGATTGGATATGGCGATTGTAGCATTGATTCTTGGGGAGATGGCAATTCCAGTTTGCTTACAAACCAAGATATATATTTAGCTGTAAAATTTTCGTTAAGCGGTTCTGATCTTTTCTACGGATGGATTCGTGTTTACTACGATGGTACAAATATTATATACAAAGACTATGCATATAATAGTACTGCAAACACAGCTATCAATGCAGGTGACATGGGAAGCGATATATTAGTAACAAATATTAGTGTTTCTACAAATGGCGGTATTACAGAAATAAATACTATGAATGGTACATTACAAATGTACGCAAATGTTTCACCTGCAGATGCTACAGATGCGTCTATCACTTGGTCTGTAACAAATGGCACAGGCAGTGCAAGCATCTCTCAGACTGGTTTATTACAAGCACAAACAGACGGTACTGTAACTGTTGTAGCTACGGCAAATGACGAGTCTAATATTTCTGGTAGCCTAGAAATCTCAATCAGCAACCAAACGCCAAATTTAATTTCTGAAATTATTGTTACAAGTGAAAACGGAAATACCGAAATTAACGAACTTGCAGGAACACTGCAAATGATAGCTACTGTTAGTCCAGCAGATGCTACAGATGCATCAGTTACATGGTCTGTAACAAATGGCACAGGTAGAGCAAGCATTTCACAAACAGGCTTACTTCAAGCGATGATGGACGGAACTGTTACTGTTTACGCAACTGCAAACGATGGCTCTAACGTAAATGGTAGTCTAGAAATTACTATCAACACCCAAGCGTCAAATATAAGCTTGAACAATATATCTAATATTCAAATCTACCCTAACCCTACTCAAGATATATTAAATATCAATAATATATCAAATGGAGATATTAGCATCTTCTCTGTAGACGGAAAGTTAGTTTATCAAAACTCAATAAACAATACTAATACATCTATAGATATTAGTAGTTTCAAAAATGGGATTTATTATATTGTAATATCATCAGAAACAATAAAATTCAATACTACTATTATGAAACAATAAATTTTAATTAGTAAAAAATGAATAGCCTTTAGATTTAATATTTAGAGGCTATTTCATTAAACTATTCTCATAATACTAATTATATTTGCAGAATCATAAAACAACACTTCATAATGACTAATAACAAAGAAGATAAATACATAAGAATTATCGAACAAATAAAACCTTTAATTGCAAATATTTCCAACCCACAAAGCAGAATGGCAACAATATGCGCAATATTACATCACAAATTTCCATTATTCTTTTGGACTGGTTTTTATTTAATAAATAATGAAAATGGAGAACTTGAAGTTAATACTTACCAAGGGCCACTTGCTTGCTTGAGATTAAAAAAAGATACTGGTGTTTGCTGGGCAAGCTTAAACTCAAAGGAAACTGTTATCGTTGATGACGTACACAAATTTGATGGGCACATAGCCTGCAATCCTTTAAGTAAATCAGAAATAGTTGTTCCTGTTATGTCCAACAACAATATTATAGGCGTTCTTGATATCGACAGTGATAAACTAAACGCTTTTGACGAGATAGATTCTACTTACTTAAATAGAATCGTATCTTTAATTTATTAATATGTATAACAAGATTTAATTTTCTTCTTCAACTAGAATTTCTGGATTTGCTAACTGTTCTTCTACGCTGTTTGAATTTCTTTTAATAAAATCAACAGCCTCTTCGTATCCTTTTGCAAATTTCTCAAAATCCTCTTTATATAGGAACAATTTGCTTCTTTTGAATTTTGAGCTACCATCGTTATCGATAAACTTCATACTTTCTGTTAATACAAGATAATGGTCTCCTTGACGAGTTTCTCTTACATCAAAGAAGTAAGTCCTCTTTCCTGCTCTCACTGAAACTGAGTGAATTTCATCATGTTTTTTTTCTTCATTTTTCATACTTAATAATTTTTTGTGTTTATACAAATATAGTATTTTTTTGATATAATCTACAATTTTATGTAATTCTTATCATATTTTATTTTCAGTAAACAAAATTATGTATTTTTGTGGCGAAAAAATACAGACCGATTATGATTAGCCGAAGGTTGATAAGAATAAAAGCAATGCAAACATATTATGTTTTCATTCAAGATAATGGAGAAAAAACCAAAGATGCACTATGGAAAGAATTATTGCATAATATCAATAGCTCATACAACTTATATATTTACATGCACTGTCTTTTGGTTTCAGTTTTTGATTATGCACAAGAAATAACGGAAATAAAAAAGAATAAGCTCCTACCTAATCAAAGTGATCTTAATCCTAATACTAAATTCATTGATAATAAAGTCATTCAACTATTTAGAGACTGCCCAGAAGTAATGTCGTATCTTAGCAATAGTGATTACAACTGGAGCGAGTACCGCGAATTTGTAAAAAAAATATATGAAAATATATGTAGAACTGAATATTACAAAAACTACATGAATAATCCTGAAATATCTATTGATCAAGACATTAAGATAATCAATAAAATTATTTCTAAATCTCTATGTAATAATGACGAGCTAGACGAAATACTTGAAGAAACTAGCATTTATTGGAATGATGATCTAGAATTCCTATTCAGTAATATTATGCAAAATATCAAAAAAATAGATGAAAGCCACACATCTTACACTATTCAAGATATTTTTAAATCTGATTCTGATCGCGATTTTGCTAGAACATTAATCACAAAAACAGCTTTAAATCAAAATAAATTTGATAAAATCATTTTAGACACTTTACAAAAATGGGAATTAGAGCGAGTTGCATTAATAGATAAAGTTATACTTCACCTTGCTTTATGCGAAATTACTGAAATCCCAAATATGCCTGCAAGAGTTACAATGAACGAATATCTTGATATTTCTAAATTTTATAGTACAGATAAGAGTAGTATATTTATAAATGGAATACTAGATAAAGTATACTCAAAACACAAATTATCTAGTGATTTTAATAAATCTGGACTTGGGTTACTATAATAATATTAACTTATCATACATATTCAAATTTGATTATT
>CAYJBL010000073.1:0-1122 GCA_964368115.1 uncultured Bacteroidales bacterium | reverse complement strand
AACATTAGTTTTTGTTTTGATTGTATCATGTAGTAATTCAGAAACCAAAATAACTGGTGGCGAGTACAATATCAACAATCCAGCTAATGCAGAAAACACTAATTCAAACAATGGAAATGGACTCCCTACTATTAGCTTTTCTAATCCTGAGTACAATTTTGGAACAGTAATACAAGGTGAAAAAGTATCGCACGACTTTGTTTTTACAAACACAGGCGACGGGAATTTAATTATATCAAATGTTGAAGCATCTTGTGGATGTACAATTCCTAAATGGACAGAAGAACCTATCAAACCAGGTGAAGAAGGAAAAATTGAAATCCTATTTAATAGTGCAAATAGAAGTGGAACACAAATTAAAACAGTTAGAGTACATTCAAATACAACACCTAACACGACTGACTTAATTATCAGGTGTGATATAATAAGTTAGATAGATATACAGAATGTTTAATTAAAATCAAATAATAATTATGAATCAATTATTTTTAGCAGCGGCAGCTGGAGAGCAAAGCCCTTATAGTACAATTATTTTTATGCTACTTATTGTTGTTGTCTTTTATTTCTTTATGATAAGACCACAAGTAAAAAGACAAAAAGAAGCAAAACAATTTAGAGAGAGCTTACAAAAAGGAGATAAAGTTGTTACAACTGGAGGTATTTATGGAAAAATCGTTGAGATTAGCGACACATACATTATGTTAGAAATTGACACCAACGTAAAAATCAAAATTGACAAAGGATCTGTTGTTGCAACTCCAATTCAACCAGCAAAATAAGTTACTCAAACATGAGTACAAACGGTATATCAAAACAGGATATTGTAAGTTTTTTCGTTAAGTTTCTGAAAAATCGCAATATCCTTGTTTTTTCTGTATTCTTTGCAATTTCTGCATTGCTTTGGTTCTTAATTACTATAAACAAAGAACATACAACTGAGTTTACACTAGCTTATAAATTAAAGAATCTTCCCGAAACATTTTCTATTGATAGCAATACACAAAACGAATTAGAAGTTAGCGTATTAGGACATGGATACAACCTTTTACGAGAAAAATTAGAACGGGTAAAATTACCTTTAAACATTGATTTTGAGAATAAAGATTTAAATACAATAATTCA
>CAYJBL010000072.1:6101-8442 GCA_964368115.1 uncultured Bacteroidales bacterium | reverse complement strand
TTAAAGTATTTGTCACTGAAAAACGTTTTGAAACATTTATACAAGTAATCAATCAAAGAACTCGATATGTTACAGTTGTACTAGAAGATATTTTCCAGACTCATAATGCATCTGCTGTTCTTCGTTCATGTGATTGCTTTGGAATTCAAGATGTACATACGATTGAAAATAATTTTGAATTTACAGAAAATCACGAAGTTGCACTTGGTTCATCTCAATGGTTAAATATTAAACGACATAATGATAATTCAAAAAGCAATACACTTTCAGCAATAAAACAACTTAAAACTGAAGGATACAGAATTATTGCAACTACCCCACATACAAACGATACTATTCTTGATAATTTTGATTTATCTAAAGGTAAAGTAGCTCTGTTATTTGGGTCAGAATTACCTGGCTTATCTCAGATTGCGCTTGAAAATGCTGATGAATTTCTTAGAATACCAATGTATGGATTCACAGAAAGTTTTAATATTTCAGTTTCTGCTGCCCTTTGTTTATATGAACTCAGTTCTAAAATAAGACAATCTAATATAAACTGGCAGCTTGATGACAAGGAAAAAGAGACAATTCTTGAAGAATGGCTAAAAACAAGCATTAAAGATTCAGAAAATATTATGAAACTATTTAATGCAAAACACTTAGAAAATAAAAGATAACATTCTCTATATTTGGTTAGATAGAACAAAAAAGGCGTGAAAAAATTCTCACGCCTTTTTGATATTTCTCATATTCTACAATTCTACATTACCAGTCATTTTGAGAACAATACTTGATTGACTTGGGTCATTTGTTATCACAGTAATTGTTCTATTCTGACGACCTTTTTTCCCTGCTGAATTAAACGTTGAGGTAATATGACTTGTTTCGCCAGGTTTTATTACCATTTTTTCTGGATTTGTTGCAGTACAACCACATGCTGCTTTTATTTTTCTTATTACAAGATCAGTTTTACCTGTATTCTTAAATGTAAAATTATGTACTACTTTTTCTCCTTGTTTTAAAGTTCCAAATTCAAATTCTTTCAAATCAAATTCTACTTTTGGTGCTTTAGCAAGTTCCTCTTCAGATAAGTGAGAAAAATCTTCACCAATATTTGCACTTATTGAAATTCTATTTTTATGGTTTTTCTCTCCATTAATTACAATTCCTATTCTGTCCATTACAAAGCCCCAATCGCTTTTTAATTTTGCATCATAAGTTACTTTTATCACTCCTTTTTGTCCGTGTTTTGCTCCTGGCACTTTCCCTTTTAAAACTTGAGGTTCAACACTTATTTTAATATGCTTTGGAACGTTTGCAAAGGTAATTGCCATATCAGCTTCACCCATATTTACTATTCCAAGTGTATCTTCATAAACTTGTGTATTAACAACTTTATTGAAACCCAAATGACTTGATTTTAATCTTAAATCTTCAAAAACTTTTGTATAATAATCTTCAATACCTTTTTCTCTAGGTATTACATTACCTTGGATGCGTAATAAAGTTGTTGGTTTATCTGAGTTAGAATAAACTGTTACTGTTTTACTAAATTTATTTGGGCGATTTCTAGGATTATAAGTAGCTTTTACAAAACCTTCAGCGTTTGGAGCGATTGGTTCTTTTGTATAATCAGCAACTGTACAACCGCATGAGGATTTTACATTTGTAATTACTAACGGAACTGTGCCTGTGTTTTTTAGTAGAAATGTAGCTGTTTGCAAACCCGCCTCTTCTTTAAATGTTCCAAAATCGTGTACAGTTTTATCCCACTGTATCGTCGGTTTGCTCTCTTGAGCAGAAGAAATCAGAAAAATAAATAATCCGATTAGTAATAATGTAATTTTCTTCATGACTATAATATTAGTTTATATTTTTTTGTGCTGTTTTTGGAATAACATCTCCAATAATTCTCAATACCGATGTTGGATTAAATTCATTGGTTGTTACTATTATTGATTTATTGAATTTACCTGGTCTATTTTTTGGATCAAAAACGGCTTCTACATAACCTTTTTCTCCTGGTTTAATAGGATATTTAGACCATTCTGGTGTTGTGCATCCACACGAAGCTCTTACACTAATAATATATAAGGCTTCACTACCTGTATTTACAAATTCAAATTTTGCTGTTTGGGGACCATCTTTTTCCTCTATAACTCCAAAGTCAAAAACTGTAAGATCCCATGATATAGACGGGCCGCTTTGCTGTGCATAACTTACCGATGCTGCGAGTACTATTAAAATAATACTAAAATAAATCTTCTTCACCATTCCTCCTGTTTATTCCTATATATCTTTTAAAGTTTCGATAAAATCAATTATTATGCCAAATATAAATCTTTTTTTTAAATAT
>CAYJBL010000072.1:0-6091 GCA_964368115.1 uncultured Bacteroidales bacterium | reverse complement strand
TATCAAAAAAATTTAACCTCGCTTTTGGGGTAACATCTAATTTTTCTACTTTTCCATTCTCATACAAGAATTTTCCAACCAAGGCTATCATTGCAGCATTATCTGTGGTGAATTTTATTGGTGGCAAGTATAAATTCCAATTATTATCACACGCTAATTCGGTTAAACTGTTTCTTAACCCGCTATTTGCAGAAACTCCACCTGATATTGCTATTTCTTTTATTCCCGTTTCTATAACTACTTTTTGCAATTTATTCAACAATATCTCTACTATTGTTTTTTGTAGTGAGGCTGCTAAATCTGCTTTGTTTTCTTCTATAAAGTTTGGATTCTTTATTATTTCATCACGCAAAGTATATAAAAAAGATGTTTTTAATCCACTAAAGCTATAATCAAATTTCTCTATTTTTGGTTTGTTAAATTTAAATTTACTCGAATCTCCTTCTTTTGCTAGGCGATCAATTATTGGTCCTCCCGGATAACCCAAGTTCATTACTTTTGCGCATTTATCGAACGCTTCACCTGCTGCATCATCAATTGTTTGTCCAATTATTTCAAATTTCAAATAATCATCAACACGTACGATTTGAGTGTGACCTCCTGAAACTAACAAACATAAATAAGGAAATTTGGGAACAAACACTTCCTCTTCTTTTGTTCGCAACATATGAGCAAACAAGTGTCCATGCAAATGATTTACGCCAACCATTGGGATACCCGTTGACACAGATAATCCTTTTGCAAATGATGTCCCTACCAACAAAGACCCCAATAATCCTGGTCCTTTTGTAAATGCAATTACATCTATATCATCTAACTTAAATCCAGAAACATCTAATGCTTCTTTTACAACCAAAATAATATTTTGCTGGTGCGCCCTACTTGCTAATTCGGGAACAACACCTCCATATTTTTCGTGTATCGCTTGTGTATTTATCACATTTGAATACAATAATCCATCACACAATACTGCTGCAGATGTATCATCGCACGAACTTTCTATTCCTAATATTTTCATTCCCATATCTATCAGACAAAGTTACATTTTTAATACTACTGAACCAAATATATTTATCGCTCAATCTCTAGATTAATATTATAAAATTCTATACCTATTAATAAAATTTTATTAACAAATATTTGTGTTTTATTGCTATTTTTTCTAACTTTGTATGGTTAAAGACAAAACTTACTATAAATTACCATGTTATGAAATCAATAAAACAAATCTCTGGAATAATAGCATTCCTAATCTTGACATCAAACATTGTTGTTTTTTCTAATAATCATGCAAACTTTCAAGAAAGCAATGCCAAAAGTCCGACTATTGCGACATTTCCTTTGTTAGAAGATTTTGAAGACGAGTACTATTATTTCGTCAATGACAATAATAACAATCAAGATTGGAGTAGTATTTCAAGTCTTAGCTATGAAAGTTCTAGTCTGTCGTACCACAACGACTACAACGATAACAACAACAACATATTACAAATATCTAGCACAATTTCTATTCCATCAGGACTAGAACCTATTTTGTCTTTTTATCATATTGCAAAAACTGAAGGAAATTTTGACGATTGCTATATTGAGGTATCTACCGATAATGGCAATAGTTGGAATTCTCTTCCAATTAGCTCATACTTAGGTTCGGGAGAATACACACCGAATGGCACTAGACCACCTAGTTTTGATGAAGACTCTTACAGCTTATGGGGCGTAAATAATGAAACTCCTACAAACAATTGGTGGAAGCAAGAGAAATTCTCACTAGCCGCATACTCTGGCGAGGATATTCTTATTCGTTTTAGACTTTTTAGCGACCTTAATACAATTAAGTCTGGATGGTATCTAGACAATATTAGTATATACTCCGAAACATGTTTACATCCAAACAATTTTACTGTGACGAACATCACTGCAAATGGAGCAGATTTTTCTTGGGAAGATGGAATTACTAACGGAGATTGGACCTTAGAAGTTGGGCAATCGGGTTTTATTGCTGGCTATGGTTTACGTAATGTATACGAACTAAATTACTCTTCGTATACTGCAACAGACCTAAATCCAGCAACAACATATGATGCTTATATCAAAACAAATTGCGATAATTCGGTCTCAAGTACTTGGTATGGACCTATTACATTTACAACTCCTTTACATTGCGGTGATCCAATTTTTGAAGGAGTAGAAAATATAACTTTCAATTCAGCAAATATTACATGGTCCAATATGGCTAATACAGAAAGTGTAATACTGATATACGGGCTAGAGGGATTCAATATTTCATTAGAAGGAAATTTACACACAATTGCGTCTGACATCACATCGTACAACATAGAAAACTTAGAGCCACAAACTGTATACGAAGTATATTTACGTGCAAACTGTGGAACAAGCAATGGAAATAGCAATTTAATTGGTCCGATGAGTTTTGAAACAACTTGTGCTCCAATTGCATTCGATGCAACTGAAAATTTTGATTCATATATACCAAATTGCTGGTCAGAAGCAAAAGGACAACTAACCGAAAATGTAAATTTCGTAAACACGAATTCCTCAAGTTGGAATGCAGATGGTTTTGCCAATAGCGGCACCACTGGAGCAGCCAGATTAAATATTTACTCGACAAATACTTTAAACGTATACGATTGGCTTATTAGTCCAATAGTAGATCTAGGTGATGGGGCAGCAAACTACATGCTGGAGTTTGATCTTGCACTTACAGCTTATAACACAACTAATGCTGCTAATCAAAATGGCACTGACGATATTTTTGCTGTAGTTATTTCAACTGATGGCGGAGCAACATGGTCTTCAACAAATACAATAAGACAGTGGGATAATCAAAGCTCTGAATTTGTGTATAATGAAATATCCACAACTGGGGAAATTGTAAAAATACCTCTTAATGACTATAGTGGATCGATTAAAATTGGATTTTACGGCGAATCATTATTTAACAATGCAGACAATGATTTGTTTATCGACAACGTTAAAATTTCAGAGGTGACGTGTATTATTCCAAAAGATTTAAAAGCAACTTCAATAACAGGAGAATCTGCAGTAATTTCATGGATTGCTGGAGAAAACGAAACAGCTTGGACAATTGAATATGGCTTAAGTGGATTTATCCTTGGCACAGGAACTATAGAAAATGTAGAAAATACGCCTCAAATAGAACTCAGTAATTTAACGCCACAAAGTTCTTATGACATATATGTTAGAGCAAATTGCGGAACTGATCTAGGATTTTCAGATCCAGTAAAAATATCATTTACAACTGAATGCGGATCAATAATTACTTATCCTTGGATAGAAGAATTTGAAAATTGGAGTAATATTACTAATTGCTGGGATTTATTAGGTGGAACCAGACAAGTTACACAATATTCAAACACGGCAGTTATGGCAAGTTTTTGGGACTGGAATGAAGGTAATATTGCTTATTTAACAAGCCCTACAATTAATCTAAGTGGAATAGAAATGCCAGCAATAAAATTCTCATGGTCGCACAAGTACAACAGCACTTACCCAAACGATGCTATAACACTACAAATCAGCGATAATAATGGTATCAGTTGGAGCGACATATGGACTATCACAGGCGAAGAATTTAATTCTCCAAATGCTGGAGACGAAATACCTGGAGATTATATTTCTACTAGCGCTATTGATATTTCTACATATAATCAGGATGTTAGATTTAGATTTAAATTTTACTCTGGATATGGGCCAAACGCATTTATTGATAATATCAGAATATACAATGTCACTTGTACCACGCCTAGCGATGTGGCAATTACAGGAATTGAAGGAGAAAGTGCAATTATTAATTGGACTGCGGGCGACTCAGAGTTGGCATGGGAAATTGCATTTGGCGAGACAACTAATTTTGATTTAGAAACTACAAGTATTATTAATGCTACAGAGACTAGTTACTTATTTTCGAACTTAACATACGAAACAGATTATACAGCTTACATACGCTCGAATTGCGGCGATGAAAATGGGACTTCAGAATGGATTGGGCCAATTAACTTTACAACACAATCTATTTGCCCTAGTATAAATGGATTAATACTAGAAAGTGCCACACAAGAATCTCTTAGCATTTCTATAGATGCTGCTGGAAACGAAACAGAATGGCAGGTAACATACGGTCCTGAAAACTTTATTTTTGGCGAAGCTACTACAATAACAATTACCGAAAATCCATTTACTATTACTGGACTAAGCCCAAACACGGCATACGATTTTTATGTTAAAGCAAATTGTTTAACAAACGGTTTTTCTACATTAAGTGGACCTCATACACTAAGTACAGATTATATTTGTGGATCTACTGCAAATATTACTTCCAATAATATTGATCATGAATCGGCAACAATCGAATGGTCGGCAGCAAACAACGCTTCTACGTATGAATTGAGATATGGAATTTCTGGATTTAATCCTCTATCTACATCCGAATCGACAATCATATCTAATATTACAACAACTAGTTACAACCTAACAAATTTAGAAGATAATAGTTTATACCATGTCTATATTATTACAGATTGCGACACTCACGGAACATCAATTTTTGCAGGACCTCATGAATTTGAAACCGAGGCTGCATGCCCTATTATTACAGATGTTACAATCTCTGAAACAAGTCACAATTCGACTCATATTTCATGGATAGCTAGCGACAACGCCCAATCGTGGAGAATAATATATGGAATTGATAATTTTGACCCGACATCAGCGTCAGCATTAAGCATTGAAACATCTACTCCATTTGCAACCATTACTGGACTTCAAGAAAATACTACTTACGATATTTATATTCAATCATTATGTGGCAATAACTTAGGAGAATCAACTTTAGTAAATTATAGTTTCACAACGGAATGCGAGAAAATTACAAATTTCCCATGGATAGAAGAATTTAATAATTGGGAAAGCATTTTAGGTTGTTGGGATCTTCTAGGAGGTTCTCAAGAAATTACTCAACATACAAACAATGCAATAATGGCTAATTTCTGGGGCTGGCAAATAGGTAATACAGCATATCTCACAAGTAGATACATCAACCTAACCGAATTAGAAAGACATGTAATAACATTTGATTGGTCACACAAATATAATGCACAATACCCTGACGATGCAATCACCCTTCAAATTTCAGATAATGACGGAATTACATGGATAGATTTATATACTATTTCTGGTGCTGAGTTTGATAGCCCTAACGCTGGCAACATTACTCCAGGAGATTTCATAACAAGCCCTCTTATTGACATTTCCGCATTTAATAGTATTGTTAAATTTAGATTTAAATTTTACTCTGGATACGGTCCCAACGCTTTTATTGACAATGTAAGTATCTATGAACTTCCTAATTCTGAAACAGATTTCTTATCATATACATTTGGTTCGCTTGATTACGAAGATGCGATAATTAATTCCAATAATAATAGCATAGAAATTACAGTTGTTAATGGCACAGATTTAGCAAACCTTACTGCTGAATTTACTATTTCAGACGGAGCGACTGCAAACGTTGATGGAATTACACAAATTTCGGGAAATACTTCTAACAATTTTAGCACGCCTATAATCTATACTATCACTGCTGAAGATGCAATTTCTACTAGCGAATGGACTATAAATGTAACTGAAAATCTTAGCTCCGAAAATGATATTACGACTTTTAGTTTTGGTAGTTTAGATCATGAAGCTGCAATTATTGATAACACAAATAAAACTATTGACATTGTTGTTATTAATGGTACGAATTTAACAAATCTTACTGCTGAATTTACACTTTCAAATGGTGCGACCGCTTATATTGATGGTGTAAATCAGATTTCGGGAAATACTGTTAACGACTTTTCTAATCCTGTTATTTATACAATTACTGCCGAAGATGGCGTTACTACTAGCGAATGGACCATAAATGTAACTGAAAATCCTAGTTCCGAAAATGATATTACGACTTTTAGTTTTGGCAGTTTAGATCATGAAGCTGCAATTATTGATAACACAAACAAAACTATTGACATTGTTGTTATTAATGGTACGAATTTAACAAATCTTACTGCTG
>CAYJBL010000071.1:7751-8496 GCA_964368115.1 uncultured Bacteroidales bacterium | reverse complement strand
AGTATAGAGAGTTGCATAAAATACTTGATTTTAGGAGACGAAACCTCTGGCAAAACCACATTGGCAAAATATATATTTAAAAGGTACTTTGATTTAAACAAAATTCCAGTTTTAATATCTGGAGAGGACGTAAATAGCAATATTCGAAAGGATAAAATAGTAGATATTGTTCGAGCTAAACTAAGAGAACAATATACAAACATAGATTTTGAACACATTAAACAGAATAAAGACATCGTTCTAATTATAGATGATTTTCAGAAATCAGCAAAGGGAAATAATAAGTACATTAAGCTATTAGTTAGAAATTTAGAGGACACATTTCATAATATAATTGTGATTAGCGACAGTAAATTACAGGTAAATGACTTGTCTTCTACTCCTCCTTTTAAAGAATTCTCTAAATTCTCTATTCTCGAATTCGGGGCTAAGTTAAGAGTTGAACTAATAAAAAAATGGTGCTCGCTAGGTATAGACTCGTGTTGTACTGATCCAAATGAGTTACGGCGCAAGTGCGATGAGTTAGACAAGCAAGTAAAAACTATATTGGGGAAAAACTATATCCCATCTTACCCATTTTACATATTAGGTATACTGCAAGCATCAGAAGCTGGTAATACTAATAATGCTAATTACTCTATACACGGGTTTTATTATGAGATGTTAATAAATAATATGCTTGAAAAAAGTATCTCAAAGAAAAATGACATCAGCTTTTATCAAAATTTTATGACTTTGTTTTGTT
>CAYJBL010000071.1:6046-7741 GCA_964368115.1 uncultured Bacteroidales bacterium | reverse complement strand
TTTTGTTATTATCTGTTTGAAAAGAAAACAAAATTAATTACAATAGAGGAGTTTGATTTATTTTTTAACTAATATTGTGAAAAATATGATGTAAAAAAAGAATATTTCCCGATTTAAAGAGTAAAAGAGACATTTAAAAATTCGGGTCTGATGAACTTCAATAACAATGTGATTATTGATAAAAATTACGTGTATTATTTCTTTATAGCAAAATACATTGCAAATAATATTGATGATGAGGAAATAAAACAAATTGTTGACAAATTAAGCAAAAGATTATTCAGGGAACAATATGCAAGTATAATAATGTTCGTAACTCATTTATCTAAAAATAAATGGATAATTGGAAGCCTACTTAATAATGCCGAAGAAATATTCAAAGAAGAATGTATCATGAAGCTAGAAGATGATATTAGCAGCGTTAATAATTTAATTACAAAGCTACCTACAGATGTTATTAAACAAATCAACATTGAAAAAGAACGAGATATAAAAATTGAAGAACAAGAGAAAATAGAACAAATGGAACGAGAATTTGATGATGAAGTTATCAACTATTCTCATTTTTCTTTAGAGGATGACGTTTCGTCTATAGATGTATTGGCTAAAGCTAACTTAGCATTTAAAACAATTGACCTTTTAGGTCAAGTCGCTAAAAAATATTGGGGAGAATTAGATGCTAAAATAAAATACAATATAGTATATACAACATACAGTTTAGGCTTAAGAAGCCTTAGTTTGTATTTTAAACTTATTAATGAAAGTCACAAAGATATTGCTGAATACATAAGTTCTCGAATTGTAGAAAAGTATATAAAAAATTCGACTAAAGAGTGGAATGTGTCATTAAATAAAGATTTAGTAAAGAAGATTTCGACAAATCTAATAATTACTTTATGCTATTTATCTTCTTGGGGAGTAATTAAAAGAATCGCAAATTCAATAGGTTACGATCAACTAAACTTAACATTTAAAAATGTACTTAATGACAATCAATATAATTCGTATAAATTGATTGATTTAGCAATAGAGTTGAGTCAAAAAGGGATACCTATAGATGAGATTAAAGAATATAGCTCTAGTATGAAAGATAACAATATGTGCTTAAAATTACTTAGAGATTTAGCTATAGATCACCTATATATGTTTGATGTTACTTATGAAAGAAAGTCTCAACTTGAAAGTTATCTCGGGATTAAAATACATCAACAACAATTTATTCAAGGAAGTTCGAAAATAAAAAAATAAGCATCTTAATTAGCACACTATGTCAAACTTCACCGAACAAAGCCTCGAACTCGCAAAAATGGAGCTGTTAGCACAGCAGGGATAATACCATAAATCATAAAGGGACAGTTGTAGGTACAGGGCGCTTGCAATTAATTAAAATATACGTTATTCCGTAGAGACGAGGCGCGCCGCGTCTCTACGGTAATTTCCAAAAAAAACATTATAATTGACGTTGAAAACGCATTGTATTATGACCGATAAATTAAAAAAACGATATAAAATTGATTCTGCACGTGCGCATTGGCACGATTACAACGCAGGAATCTATTTTGTAACAATATGTACGGCAAATAAAGAATGTTATTTTGGCGAAATTGTCCAATCGCAAATGCATCTGTCAGAAATTGGGAAATATGCGCACGAAAATTTTCAAAATGTAACCCAACATTATAAATATGCCGAAAT
>CAYJBL010000071.1:0-5946 GCA_964368115.1 uncultured Bacteroidales bacterium | reverse complement strand
ATTATTTGTTATAATGCCCAACCACATACACGCCATTGTTATTATTGCCGATTCCAATGCCGATTCCGTAGAGACGAGGCGCGCCTCATCTCTACGGAATGTGATTTTATAATTCCAAAAAAAATATTATATTGGCATAGAAAAAAAATGCAATGTATAATGGCCGATAAATTTAAAAATAAATATAGAATTGATTCCGCACGTGCACGTTGGCACGATTACAACGAAGGAACATATTTTATAACTATTTGTACGGCAAATATGGAGCATTATTTTGGTAAAATTGCCCAATCGCAAATGCATCTGTCAGAAATAGGACAATATGCGCACGAAAATTTTCAAAATGTAACCCAACATTATAAATATGCCGAAATACCATTATTTGTTATAATGCCCAACCACATACACGCCATTGTTATTATTGCCGATTCCGATGTTGTAGAGATAAGGCGCGCCTTATCTCTACGGCAAAAAACATCGAATCGCAAAGGAAAATTATCGGTTGTAATTGGTGGTTTAAAAAGCGCAATAACAAAATTTGCAAATGAAAACAATATTCCATTCAAATGGCAAACAAGTTTCTATGATCGTATTATCCGCAATAACAACGAACTAAACAATGTTGCAAATTATATAGAAAACAATGTTGCAAAGTGGGATACAGATAAATATTTCGAGTAATTTATGATACTATAGCATACAATGTAATTTCTGATAAAAAAATTATATTTGCAATGGTTTAATCATAAATAGAATATGTCTCCATTTAACGAACAAGCTTTAGAGCATGCAATTATTGAGCTACTGCAAACGCAGGGTTATGTGTACACTTGTGGAACCGAGATACATAAAAATGTTTCGGATGTGGTGTTGTATGACGATTTACGTACTTTCCTAAAATCGCAATATAGCCAACAAGGAATTACCGATTTAGAAATAGATATTGCTATTTCGCACATTACGGCATCTAATAGTCAGTCGTTGTACAACAACAATGTAGCTACCTATAAGCTTATTCGCGAGGGATTTTCAATAAAACGAGAAGATAAATCGTTAAGCGATTTGTACATAAATCCTATAGATTTTACACAAAAAACAAACAATATTTTTCGTCTGGTAAATCAGTTAGAGATAAAAGGAAGCGAAACACGCATCCCTGATGCCATTATCTATATAAACGGGTTGCCTTTGGTGGTGTTTGAGTTTAAAAGTGCTGTAAAAGAGAACACAAGCATAATGGATGCTTACACACAGCTAACAGTACGATATAGGCGCGATATTCCCGATTTGTTTAAATACAATGCTTTTGTGGTGATAAGCGATGGGGTAAACAACAAATATGGCTCGCTATTTACACCCTACGAGTTTTTTTATGCTTGGCGAAAGGTAAACTCAACCGATATAGCTACCGACGGCATAAACTCTATTTATACAATGGTAGAAGGAATGTTTGCACAAGATAGATTATTGAGCATCATAAAAGATTTTGTATTTTTCCCCGATAGTTCAAAAAAGGAGACAAAAATAGTTTGTCGCTATCCTCAGTTTTTTGCCACGCACAAGCTATTCGAAAATATCAGACAACACTCAAAACTTGCTCCTAATGGCGATGGCAAAGGAGGAACCTATTTTGGAACAACAGGTTGTGGCAAAAGCTACACTATGCTTTTTCTTACGCGTATGCTAATGAAAAGTGTTTATTTTAATTCGCCTACCCTAGTACTTATTACCGACCGCACCGATCTTGACACACAGCTTTCGGAGCAGTTTGCGACAGCCAAATCGTTTATTGGCGATAGCAATGTTGTAAGTGTAGAGAGTCGTGCCAAACTGCGCGAATATTTACACAATCGCCCAAGTGGAGGCGTGTTTCTTACTACTATTCATAAGTTTAACGAAGATGCTAAATTATTATCCGAACGTGCCAACATTATTTGTATTTCGGACGAGGCGCACCGCTCGCAAACAAATTTAGCATTACAAGTACGACAAACCGAACAAGGTGTAAGGCGGTCGTATGGTTTTGCAAAGCATCTTCACACATCGCTCCCTAATGCTACTTATGTAGGATTTACAGGTACACCAATCGACTCTACACTAGATGTATTTGGCGATATTGTAGATTCGTACACCATGACCGAATCGGTAGCCGACGATATTACACGCAGTATTGTGTACGAAGGGCGAGCAGCCAAAGTATTGTTAGATAATGCAAAGCTACATGAAATTGAAGCGTATTACACGCAATGTGCCGAAGAGGGAACTAATGAACATCAGATTGAGGAGAGCAAGAAAGCAACTTCGTCGTTAGCAGCCATTTTGGGCGATGCCGACCGATTAGAAGCTGTGGCAAACGATTTTGTAACCCACTACGAAAAAAGAGTTGATGAAGGTAGTAGCGTAAAAGGTAAAGCCATGGTTGTATGCGCTAACCGCACGATAGCCTACAATCTTTACAAAAACATTATTGCGCTTCGTCCCCAATGGACTCAAAAGCAAAGCAGCGAAGAAGGTACATTGCTAAGCAAAAAAGAGCAAGAAGAGACACTACCATTAGAAAAAATAAAACTTATTGTAACACGTAGCAAAGACGACGAAAAAGAGCTTTGGGATTTATTGGGGAGCGAAAAAAGCCGTGAAGGGTTAGACAAACAGTTTAAAAACGAAAAATCGAACTTTAAAATAGCTATCGTAGTCGATATGTGGATAACAGGTTTTGACGTTCCAGCCCTCGATACCATGTATATCGATAAACCCATTCAGCAACATACGCTTATTCAAACTATATCGAGGGTAAACCGAATTTATGAGGGCAAAGACAAAGGCTTGGTTGTTGATTATATAGGCATAAAGAATAACCTAAACAAAGCCATAAAAACATATGCTGGTGGTGGCGATTTTAACACTCCTATAGAAACTATTGAACAATCGGTTACTATGGTAAAAGATCAACTCGATTTGTTACGTCGAATGTTTCATAAGTTTGATTACACAACGTTTACTTCGGGTACGCCTCTTGAGCAATTAGCATGTTTAAAGCAAGCATCGGAGTTTATTCAGCAAACCAAAGAGGGCGAGAATCTTTTTATGGGTCATACAAAAAAGTTAAAATCGGCTTACAGTTTGTGCGTAAATAGCGATGAAATAACAAAGAGAGAAAAAGAAGAAATTTATTTTTTCTCGGGTGTTTACTCCATCATTTATAAACTAACCAAAGGAGATGCACCAGACGCAGCACAAATGAACAAGCGAGTGCGCGAAATGGTTGAAGCTGCCATACAATCGGAAGGCGTTGAGGCTATTATTCAAATTGACAATAACAACGATGTTGATTTAGATATAATGAGCGAAGAGTACATGACTCGTCTCGAAAAAATTAAACTCCCAAACACCAAGCTTAAGCTGATGGAACAACTGCTTAAACGAGTGATAACAGAGTTTAAGAAGGTGAATAAAATGCAAGCGATAGATTTCTCGAAGCGACTTAATGAATTAGTATCGAAATACAACAACCGAAAAGATGATGCTGTTTTTGCCAATGAGGTTTTAGATGAAGTAGCGCAGCAAATGGCACAGCTATTAAAAGATATTAATATCGAGAAGAAATCATTTATCGACTTAGGTATTACTTTCGAAGAAAAAGCTTTTTATGATATTTTGAAAGCTATAGCCAAGCAGTTTGGCTTTGATTATCCTGAAGAGAAACTTTTGCTACTATCTGCCGAGATAAAGAAAATAGTCGACGATAAATCGAAGTACACCGATTGGGCAAAGCGTAACGATATTAAAGCGGAATTAAAAATGGATTTAATACTTATTCTTGCCAAACATGGTTACCCGCCAGTTACAAACGACGAAGTTTATAAAGAAATCTTAGAACAAGCAGAAAATTTTAAGAAGTACAATAGTTAATAATCAAAAAAATCGTTAACTATCTTCGATAATTAACGATTTTCTGTACCCGGGGCCGGGGTCGAACCGGCACTCCAACAATAGGAACTGGATTTTAAGTCCAGCGCGTCTACCAATTCCGCCACCTGGGCAACCTATTTTAAAACTAATTTGTTTTAAAAAGAGCGAGAAACGAGACTCGAACTCGCGACCCCGACCTTGGCAAGGTCGTGCTCTACCAACTGAGCTATTCTCGCAAATGGTTTGCAAATGTACATCTTTTTGATTTATATTTCCAAATATTTTTATATTTTTTTTGCATTTATTAATTTTACACAAAACTATACTTTTGTATTTCAATGTTTTTTGTTAAAAAAATCATCGAAATATATTTTGATTCTTGATTATTTATCTTCAACTTTGGATATATAATTTTTTAGATATGGAGAAAATAGTAATTGATGATAATAAGCTATTTTACACTATTGGTGAAGTAGCAAAAATGTTTGACGTAAATACATCTCTAATAAGATTTTGGGAGAGCGAATTTGATATAATTAAACCTCAAAAAAACAAAAAAGGGAATCGCTTATTTACCAAAAAAGATGTTGAGAATTTTCATTTAATTTGGCATTTAGTTAAGGAACGAGGAATGACACTAAGCGGAGCTAAAAAGAAATTAAAAGAAAATAAAGAGGAGACAGAGCATAACTTTGTAATTGCAAAAAAACTTTCCGACATAAAATCATTGCTTTTAGATATCAAAAACGAACTTAACTAATATAGCAATTTCTACAATGAAAATTAGTGAAATAATTAAAAGTTTTGAGGAATTTGCTCCTCTATCTTTCCAAGAGAGTTATGATAACTCTGGGCTTAATATTGGTAATCCCGATAACGAAATAACTGGAATTCTTTTGTGTATTGATGTTACCCTTGAAATTATAGAAGAAGCAATAAGTAAATCATGTAATCTTATTATTTCGCATCATCCACTTATTTTTCCGAATCTAAAAAAAATTACTGGCGCCAATTTTGTAGAAAAGTCTGCTATACTCGCGATTAAAAACGATATTTCTATATATTGCGCACATACAAATTTTGATTCCGCTACAAATGGAGTAAGTCACAAATTATGCGAGAAATTACATCTTACTAATACTCGTGTGATGCTACCTAAAAATGATTTATTAAAAAAAATCGTTGTATACGTTCCTACTAAACACGCGGATAATTTAAGAAACTCTATGTTTGAAGCTGGTGCTGGAGAAATTGGGAAATATAGTTCTTGCAGTTTTAATAGTCATGGGCACGGCAGTTTTATGGCTGGAGAGAATTGCAAACCGTTTGTTGGAGAAAAAGATGTGCTACACTTTGAGGATGAATTACGAATAGAAATGACATATCCTTCCCATCTAGAAAATAAGATAATTCAGGCCATGCACAATAATCATCCATACGAAGAAATAGCTTACGATATTTATTCTATTGCAAATAAATTTGAATCGGTAGGTTTAGGAATGATTGGCGACATGCAAGATGAAACCTCAGAGATTGATTTTCTTGACAATTTAAAAAATATTTTCAATCTAAAAGCGTTAAAACATAGTAAACTCATTGGACAAAAAATCAGAAAGGTAGCAGTTTGTGGAGGTAGCGGTTCATTTTTGATAGAAAGAGCTAAACAAATGAAAGCTCAAATTCTTATCACTTCCGACATAAAATACCATGATTATTTTCTTGCTGAAAATAAATTATTACTTGTTGATATTGGGCACTTTGAGAGTGAACAATTTACAAAAGAAATTTTTTATGATATTATTAAGAAAAAAAATCCTAAATTTGCAGTCCATTTTTCAGAAATAAATACGAATCCGATAAAAATTTATTGAGATGACCAAAATAGAAAATAAAATAGAATCGACAAGTTCAAGTGTTAAAGAGAGACTTCAAAGTCTGTATAAATTACAATTAATTGACTCTCAGATTGATAAAATCAGAATAGTAAGAGGCGAACTTCCTCTTGAAGTTAGAGATCTCGAAGATGAAATTGCT
>CAYJBL010000070.1:0-8626 GCA_964368115.1 uncultured Bacteroidales bacterium | reverse complement strand
CTATATTCTTGTGAATACTGAGCTCCTATTTGAGATATTGTATTAGTTGCTCCTTGCAGATTTACGGAATAAGCATTTGAAGGATAATTTGAAGTTTCATATTCTGCTAAATCTTCCAAACCTCCATTTTCATCATTATTTATTTTATTATAAATAAAATTGATATGCGCTTGATAATGTTTTTTTGTATACGCAAGAGCAATATTTAATGTGTTATATTTTGTAGAATTTTCTTGAAAAACACCTCCAAACCCATCTGCATCCGCATTTGCAATTCGATAATCAAATACAAAATTTAAATTTGGATTAATATTTTGCGTATGTAAAAAACTTGCCATTTCAAGATTTCCGCTTCCGCCAGTAAATTTAAATTGAGAGAAAGGCGATTTCACATCAAAATATAAAACATCATTATGATCTTTGATAAATGCAGAGTAATTATTTAAAAACCAGAATGTATTTTGCCTTGGTTGTTTCGAATAGATTGCAGAAATATATGGTTGACCTGGTGTTGCCCAACCTAAATTATTATATGATGTTTTTTGCTGTGGTAAAAATAAATGGAAGCCTTCTGTAAGTGTATCGCTGAAAAAAAAATTATCAGTCTCCTCAATTAAATCGTACTTATAGGCATTATATCTAGGCTTTTGCTCTTCTTCTTGCGAGAAAGCAAAATTACTGCACAATACGAACAAAATACAAACATATATCTTCTTTTTCAACTTCATAAATCTTCCTAAAAATCATACCTCATTTGATACAATTTCCCAATATTAATGAGAACAAAAGTACACAATTTTTACAATCTAAAATAAAAAAGATTTTGGCAACTAAATAAATATACTTATATTTGCAGTCTCTTACGAAATGGTACCTTTGCCGAGTGGCTAGGCACCAGTCTGCAAAACTGGCTACGGCGGTTCGATTCCGCCAGGTACCTCAAAAAACACTCTATTTTTAGAGTGTTTTTTTTATCTTTACCACAAAATTTTCCATAAATGAGAAGCCTTAATGATTTTATTGTAGAGTTAAAGAAAATGGATGAACTTATTGTTATTGATGAGTTTGTCTCTCCAGAATTAGAAATTTGCGAATTTGCCGACCGTACTATGAAACAAGAAAACGGAGGCAAAGCCCTACTTTTTTCAAATAATGGCACAAAATTTCCTCTGCTTATAAATCATTATGGTTCTGACAATAGAATTTTAAAAGCTCTTAACTTAAATTCTTTTGAAGAGCCTGCACAGCGAATAGATAATTTAATGACAAAATTTCTTGGGGAACAAAGCTTTAGCTCTAAAATCTCTCTATTAGGAGAACTTAAGAATGCAAGTAAGTGGATTCCTCGAAAAATCAATAAAAAAGGAAAGTGCCAAGAGGTTATTATTTCCAATCCTGACTTAGATATATTTCCCATTTTAAAATGCTGGCCTCACGACGGAGGAAGATTCATTACATTACCTATGGTAATAACAGAAGATCCTGAAACCAAACAAAGAAATATTGGGATGTATAGAATGCAAATATTTGACAAACAAACTACTGGCATGCATTGGCACTTACATAAAGGCGGGGCAGCACATTTCGAGAAATACAAAAAACTTGGACAGAAAATGCCAATTACTGTAGTTCTTGGAGGCGAACCTGCTCTCACATATTCTGCAACTGCCCCACTTCCCGAAGGTATTGATGAATTTATTTTAGCTGCGTTTCTGTCAAACAATAAAATAAAACTAGTAAAATCAATCACTAACGATATATACATCCCAGAGTCCGTAGATATTGTAATTGAAGGATATATAGATACAAATGAAGAATTTGCTCTTGAAGGGCCATTTGGTGATCACAGTGGATTTTACTCTCTCCCTGATATGTATCCAAAATTTCATGTCACGGCAATTACTCACCGTAAAGACGCTATTTACCCCGCAACAATTGTTGGCGTACCTCCAATGGAAGATTTCTATTTAGGCAAAGCAACCGAAAAAATTTTCATAAAACCTATTCAAATCGCAATTGCTCCTGAAATCATAGATATGAGACTACCTTCATATGGTGTTGCTCATAATATTGTGTTTATCAAAGCAAAAACAAGTTATTGTGGGCAAAGTTTTAAAATCCTAAACGCGCTAGTTGGGGCTGGGCAAATGATGTTTTCTAAAGCTATTATATTGTTTGACGACACTACAGATATACACGATGACACCCAAGTTCTCAATAAATTATTAAGCAACGTAAATACTGAAGAGGATATTGTATTCACAAAGGGACCTTCAGATGTTCTTGACCATGCAACTAGTGAATTTGCTTTTGGGAATAAAATACTTATTGATGCGACAAACAACAGAAAACAAAAGCATAATGATATAGCATTTAAAGAAAAACTTGATATACTTTACACTTTCAAAAGCATACTACTAATTAAAAACCCTAAGTCTCTAAATATAAATGAGCTTGCAACTGAAATAATAAGCAAAACTATTGGGTTAAAATTTCTGATTGTATTTGATTCAAATATTCAAGTAAGCAACCCTTACATATTGATTTGGCTATTATTAGGAAACATTGATCCATCACGAGATTTTAATAAAATTGACGGAATTATTGTTATAGATGCACGTACTAAAACAGACGAAACACATGGATTTAAACGTGCATGGCCAAACGTATGTATAAGCAATCATGAAACTATTAATAAAGTGAATATCCTATTTGACAAAATTCCTGAACTTAGTCAATATAACAAACAATCTCCGTCGCTTAGACTCACTTCATTAGTTTGCAAAGACTCTGCGTGGGCAGAAAATTCTAAAAATTAAGAGAATTTTAGTTTTTCACACTTAACACAAACGGGATTTTATCTAATATTTTATCTCCATCTACATTAAACATTTCAACAAAAAGTATATAAATTCCTGGGGAACAAACCCTATTATTCATATCAAAACCATCCCAAAATAAGTTTCCTTCTACTCCTAAAAGCTGGTTTCGCGCAATATATGTAACCAATTTACCTTCTGAAGAATAGATCGCAATATTTGCAGTATATCCTGATTTTTCTAAATTATATACTATGTCTAATCTATCGTTATACCCATCATTATCTGGACTAAAGACTTCTGGAGAAACAGATATAAAGTCAACTTCAAAATCTGGTTTCTTAGAATACTGAGAGTTTACATAACCTGGAGTTGCAAAACCTGCATCTTGAGATGCAGAATGCCAATTCGACAACGCAGAAGATGCTGCATCATAATCTATTCTCTCTAATGATACTCCATTATCATTTGCCAATAATTTATAATGCTGATCTTCACTATATGCTACTAAGTCTATTGTATCTAAATACCTTGTTGTAATGAGAACCACACCATAATCATCAGGCATAGAAGGCAATGCATCAATCATAAATAAGCTATCTGGATACAAAACTGTATATTCATTTTCTAGATTGCTAGGTTCTTCACAAATCGCCACATGCTCTCCTGGCAACAACAATCTACTAATTTCACTTATCTGCTGTGTATCATCAATTTTCCCTTCATCATCTAAATTAGAAATCCAAACAGATTTTAAATCAACTATCTTATCTGAATTGTTATATAATTCAACAAAATCATAACCCGAAGGATGTGGGTTAAATAATAATTCATTTATTACTAAATCATTCTTACAAATAGAATCGCCTAATGCAAATCTAATACGAGTACTATACGGCACAGCATTTCCACTACAATCAGATATACTATCATATATGCTTAGATAATATAATTGTGATTCTTCAATATTGGAATCAAATTTCATTTTAATTGTTGAAAATCTAGGAGCTTCTGCACTAATCCATACTGGGTTTCCAATCCCTTCAACATAATAATTCGACAAAGATTCAAGATTAGTTTGATCCAAAATTTCATTAAAGTAAACAATTAAAGTGTCAGGCATTATTACTTCTGCTGCAATTGGATATGGATATAAGATATCAGGGTTTTCATCATAGACAGAATTTTCTTGCCCAGGAGTTCCCCCAGAAATATGCTTACTCGCAATCCAATTCCCAAACTCTTCGCATGGATTATTAACATCTACTATTTCTAAAGAATATCCACCTTCTTTCTTAAAATTGTCTTGATACCAGGAATCATCATACGTTACTGTATTTATAACTTTGTCACTGTTAGAATATAATACTAGATCAGCTGAACTATTAGATAAATTAGGAAAATCAGATATTCCAACAACATTAATATTCTCTGAGAACAATTCAATATTCTCTATATCACAAACTAATAAATAATTATTAGGCTCTATCACGCAATTAGGAAATTCTTTGATTGAGCTTCCAACAACTAGCTTCCAAGTACTCAAATTTAGCTCGAATTCCGTGCGATTATATAACTCAATATATTCGACTTCAGGCAGCAATACCACTGGGCTAGGATTAGCCATAATTTCGCTTATAATCAAATCATAAGGCGAAGGAACATAAAGTATAAATTGAATATTTTGAGCGTGCATTGCATTTCCACATAAATCTGAAATATTATCAACATTTAAACTTAGATTTACATTTTCTGGGAAACTATTTGCAAATTGTGCGATTACTGCATTTTGATAATCTAGACTTTGCATTACAAAACTAGGATTTCCAATTCCTTCAATACTGTAGTTAATACTATTTAAAGCTTCACTTAAAGCAATTTCTTCAGAGAATGTAATTACCAATTGATTTGACAATAATGGGACAACACTTATCAAACTAGGTGGAACAGTGTCAATGTTAATAGAAAATACTGAATTCTGAGTTCCTGGAGTTCCCCCTATTTCATTATTTGACGCTTTCCAATTAGACTTTTTTAAACATAAATTATTAGGGTCTATTCTTTCTAAAGCCCAACCCCCGTCTTCTTTTTCTGAATCAGCATACCACGTATTTGCAAACGATATTTCATTAATAATATTTCCTAATGTATCGTGAATACTAATGGTTTGACCAGAATTTACAATTGCAGGAAATGAAGCTAAGCCTATAACATTCCCGTATATTTCTAGTTCACTTACATTATTCGCATTACACAATACTACATACTCGTTTGGAGCCAAACTATACGCAGGAAGCTGTTTAGTTGTATTCCCTATTTTACAAGACCAGTTTTCTAAATCAATACTGTGATTTTCTCTATTGTATAGTTCAATATATTCTACCTCTGGCAATCCTACTGGAGGCGATGGATCTGCCATAATTTCATTTATTACTATTGCTCCTTCAGAGACTTCATAATACGTAAATGAAATTGATCCCGTCTCGATAATATTTGCATTTCTATCTTCAATATTTTGATACGTTAATGTATATTCATTTGGCGAAATCAACTGATGTGTTAATTGAAGTAAAACCTTTGAACTATCTAATCCTAAATAACTAATATTCTCTGGGGTCCCTATTCCATTATTTATGCTATAATTATTCTCATTATGACTTGTTACATAATCTAAATTTTCGTTGAAAACGAGTAATATCTCTTGACTATTCATTATTTGATACGAAAGTAAAACAGGAGCCAAATTATCTGCGTACTCATTTCCAGATACTACAAAGTCATCAAATTTAAATTTATCTGAACGCGATGAAGTATATTCGCAAAGCACTCCAAAATACTGATTATTATCTATATATGTATCATCTTGAACATTACCTTCAACAATATAATTAGCTCCTCCGCCAGCATCAACACTTAGTTCCCAATTTGCATCTGCATCACGTGTCACACGAACTCTTAGGTTCACTTGAGACATATCTATTCTATCATCTAGTCCATCAATTATTATAATTTCCTCATTTTCATCTTTTCGATAAAGACTCACTTCATCTGCTGTATTCCCAATCCTCACAAAATAGCCTTGAGTACTAGTTGTTAAATCAGCTTGATTAGAGCATAGAAAAATATCAGCATAATTACTTGCAGAAGGATTAAAATCTAAATTTACAAAAAATTCCCAACTTGCATCAATTATTGATGTAGAATATGTTGAAAGATATGATACTCCACCATCAACAGAATTGCCAGCAAAATTCAATTCAAACGATTCGTTGACAACAAATTGCGACACATCGCCAATCCACGTTGGATTATTAGAAAAATCGCCATCTGAAAAATTATCTGAGAACTGCGCCAACAACGGAAGCTGTAGCGACAATAAAATTATTGATATTACTAAACGCATTTTATATTTTTTAACGTACGAAACTAATAAAGATTTTTCAATTTAAATCGCTTATTTGCCCTAAATAAGTCCTAAATCGTTAATTTTACAAAAAATTAATAATATTTCATTTTATGAAACTAGCGATAATTGGCGCAACTGGCCTAGTTGGACAAACAATACTAAAAGTTTTAGACGAATATAAATTTGAGTATAGCGAATTAATATTAGTAGCATCGAACAAATCAGTTGGAAAAGAAGTTGTTCATAGAAATAAAGTTCACCAACTTATTACAATAGATGATGCATTAAACAAAAAACCTAATATTTGTATTTTTTCTGCCGGAAAAGAAATTTCATTGTCCTATGCAAAAAAATTTGCCGAACAAAATTGCTTTGTTGTTGACAATAGCTCTGCTTGGAGAGGGGATGAAAATATAAAATTAATTGTTCCTGAGGTAAACATCAATACTCTTACTGTTGCCGATAAAATTATTGCTAACCCTAATTGTAGTACAATTCAATTAGTTGTTGCTCTTGCTCCATTACATAATAAATATAAACTTCGAAGAGTTATTATTTCTACCTACCAATCTGTTTCTGGATCTGGATACAAAGGAATCAACCAACTAGAAGCAGAGACATTAGGTAATATCACTGATTCAAAAGCATATCCACATCAAATTTTCAAAAATTGCATTCCTCAAGGTGGTGATTTCTTGGAAAACAATTATTCTGAAGAAGAAATGAAGTTGGTAAATGAAACTAGAAAAATACTTAATATTAACGACCTAAAACTTACATCAACCGTGGTAAGAGTTCCTGTAACTGGTGGACACAGCGAATCTGTTAATATTGAGTTTGAAAATGAATTTTCCCTAAATAATATTACTAGTCTATTAAGTAATTCTGATGGTATTTGCATTGTTGATGATCCGCAAAAAAGCGAGTATCCTATGCCTCTAGATACTGAGGGCAAGAACTTAGTTTACGTAGGTAGAATTAGAAGAGATTTCTCCGCAGAAAATGCAATAAACTTATGGATTGTTGCTGATAATCTTAGAAAAGGTGCAGCTACTAATGCTGTACAAATTGCTATTTTTATCAAATCAAAACTTTTAAAGAATGCGTAAACATAGAAGAAAGTATAAAAGAATACGATTTATACGCACACTTATTATTCTCTGTGCGATATTTATCCTTGGATATATTTACTTCCCTAGACTTCTTTTATTAATTAGTAAAGATGGACAAAAAAGTGCGTTTATTAACGAATATAAAAAAGATTTACCTAAATACTCATGCTTTGGCATTGATGTTTCAAAATATCAGAATGATATTAATTGGGACGATGTTGTTGACAAGCAAGATATTGACTTTGCAATAATTAGAGCCACAGCAGGTAAAGACTACTATGATATTAAATTTGCAAAAAACTGGAAAGATATTGAAGACCACAAACTTATTAAAGGTGCATATCATTATTACCGCCCAAATGAGAATAGTACAGAACAAGCAAATTTCTTCACAAAACACGTAAAACTAAATTACGGCGACTTACCGCCGATTTTAGATATTGAAAAGTACAGTCGAGTTCAAAGTCTTAATAAATTAAAAACTGGTCTATTAAATTGGCTGAACATTGTTGAAAAGCACTATGGCGTAACTCCAATTATATATACCTACAATAATTTCTATGTTAGCACTATAGCAAATGATAAACGTTTTGATAAATACCCTATATGGATTGCTTGGTATAAATTAGATGCCAATCCTAACGAGATTCTTAAAGATTGGATAATTTGGCAATTTACAGACAAAGGTAAAGTTCATGGAATAGAAGGTGATGTTGACATTAATGTTTTCAACGGCGATATAAATAAACTCGATTTACTTCGAATTGGCTATTAATAAAAAAAGAACCGACTTATGCCGGTTCTTTCTAATTATTTATAATTCAAATTATTGTCCTGTATATATTGCAAATTTTGCTTTATCACCATCTTGTGTTAGCATATAATGCATTCCATTAAATTCTTTTACCATCTCTGGAACAAGCTTATATCCAACATTTCCTTTACTAAATAGTTGCTGACCATATACTTTTCCATCTGAAAAAACAGATACAACAACAGAAACACCTTTTCTACCTGGTGAATTTATCTCACTATACTCATAGCTATCAATAACTTGATTTTGTAATTGTTTTAAATTTTTCTTATTATCATTATAGAAAAAGAATAATTTTTCTCCTACTGCTGCATAAGCCATCGAAGAATATTTTCCAGCATCATTATAACTATATTGACTTTTTGGGATTCTAGTCATCCATTCCATATTATTATCTGGGCTACAATATGCTATTAATATATCATTGTATCTATAATAATCATTATAAATTATTTCTTTCGAACCAGGAGTAATT
>CAYJBL010000069.1:8076-8902 GCA_964368115.1 uncultured Bacteroidales bacterium | reverse complement strand
CAAATAATCTAATGCATATTTTGAAATATAATCTCCATTCTCTTTATCGCTAAACAGATAAGCATAAGTCGCAGAAATATTTTTTAAAATCTTTTTGAATGAATACGAAGCCGAAAGCTCTGCCCCAAATGTGTTTAAAGATGTTATTTGCTTTGATTCCCAGATCTGAGAACCAGATTCTTGAACCCAATCTATCAGATTCTCTCCTTCTCTATAATAGAAAGATGTAGATATATAAAAACCCGATAATAACGATTTCTCATCTGCTTTTATTACGCTAGTAAATCTATATGTCAAAGATTCTTCTGGCAATAAGTTGGGATTTGCAATATGTGTTGATGTTGTGTAGTATAAATCAGTAAAAGTTGGTAAGCGCATTGATTTTGCTACTGATAATTGAAATAAATATTTTTCATCAATATTGTAAGCACTTCCGAAACTCCACATTAATAGTGGCTTAATATTATTGTTTATACTATATCCTCCAAAATTTACAGTACCAACTAAACTAAATTTATTTAAGTTTAATTTATGTCTTAAGTGTGTATTATATAAATTTCTATTGTCTGCTTTTGTATAAAATTTATTAAACTCTCCTGTTACTGGTTTTTGAACACTTAGTTCTTTCCCTAAAACATTACTAAAAATCTGATAATTACTATAATCTACACCGACATTTGTATTCCCTAAAAACCATTGATAATCCAAATTTGCTCCAACAGAAGAGTTGTGTGCTAAATGATAGTTGTGACCTGCGTACCATGAAGCAGGATTTTCACGAAAAAGTTCAAATCTATCTTTATTTTGGCGAAAACTCGCAAATGAA
>CAYJBL010000069.1:0-8066 GCA_964368115.1 uncultured Bacteroidales bacterium | reverse complement strand
TTGACCATTTAGCCGAAGAAATGTATGTTTCTGTTTCTTCTGCTTGATTTGGATATGCAAATGAATAAAAGCTATTTGCGCCAAAATATTTTTTCTGATAACCTATTTGAAAATCAAAGAGACCAATTTTGGACTCATACAAA
The DNA here is from genome assembly GCA_964368115.1 of uncultured Bacteroidales bacterium. Lineage (GTDB taxonomy): Bacteria > Bacteroidota > Bacteroidia > Bacteroidales > ML635J-15 > Bact-19. Next base: position 7,923 of record CAYJBL010000069.1, on the reverse strand, counting down.
GTGCGGTTATAAATATTTAGATTATTAAAATCTGTATTTTCTGTATATCCATTACTCTTTCTCAGAGATGCTGCCATCATAGAAGAAAGATTTTGATTTTGAACAGCACCCAAGATATTTCCATAAAAATATCCATGCTGACCTGCAGAAATTTTTGTTTTTAGATAGTTTGCATGCTCTGGGGCAGTAATAATATTTATTGCTCCTGTAAATGCACCTAATTCTGGGATTCCAGTAATTATGTTTATTGATTGAACACCTTCAATGTCTATTGGGAGAGAATGGCTCTGATGCCCAGTGCGAGCATCTGTAAAATTTATGCCATTTAGCATAACAAGTGTTTGGTCGCTTGTGCCGCCAAATAAGGAGATATCTGCTTGAACTCCTTTCCCTCCTCTTTCGCGCAAATCTACCGATGGATTTATCTTCAGCGCGGATTCTACTGTTTGCAGTGGGGATACTGACATTTTATTTCTATTAAATACCTCTGTTGGTAGAACAATACCCCTTGCTGGGTTTGATCTCTGCGTTATAATCTTTACTTCTTCAAGTTGGTATTTCTGCATTTTTTGCTCCGACAATTCTGTCGTATCTGTAAAATTATTTACCTGAGCAATAACAGTTTGAAATGGCATGGTTATAATTGACATGCCTACATAAAGCACACCAACTCGAACTTCTCGATTTATACTCGAAAAAGTCGCCCACGATTTTCTTGACCAACGCGAAAAACAAGATATAACACGCTTGTTTTTTTGTCGTTTCATTTTGTTATTTATTTATAAAATTAAAGCCGCAAAAATACTGAAATTAGAAATTAACTAGCAATTTATGATTTATTTTTATCGAATACTAAAAATAAATCATTATACTTGCAATGGCATAGCTATTTAGAGTGATATTTATAAAACTTATGCTTATGAATCTGTCTTCAAAACTTAAGGATAATAGAATAATAATAATATATACTTTTATATGCTGTTCAACCTTGTTTGCAGCTTGCGAAAAAACATATCCAAGTTTTACTATCACTACTCAATTCTTACAAGATACAGCAGCAACAAATTTAGCTGTTGTTTGGCAAGATTTCTTTTATGAAGATTCTGCTTTTGCTGATATGGAAACATACATATATTTGTCAGATAACCATGTTGCATTCTATTGTGATATGGTTTCTGGTAGTGATTTTACTAATAAAATTGGCGTAAATCTTTACCATAAAGAAACTGGTGAAAAACACCCACGATGGAACGACATTTTAGAGCTGGATCATTATTCTGATTGGGATATATATGATAATTATTTGTTCTTTTGCGATAACAAAGATATCAAATGTTACGACATAAATACAAAAACCGAAAAATGGTCGATTCATAATGGGAACTTCGAGTTTAGATTTGATATTTTTTGGAATAAAATATATACAAGCATATCTACTACTCAAAAAACTGATTTAATTACAGTTGACCTCGAGACTGGAGCAATTGAAAAAATTTTTACAGCCTACACTACCGAAGACTACGAAACAAGTTTTGAATCTTATGTTGGTTGGATTGCTCCATGGGGTGATAGTATTATTGCTTTTCAGAATAGGCAATATAATTTTATTGCTGGAGGTGGCAAAGTTGATATTTACGCATATAATTTAAGCGCTGACTCAATGCTTTGGACTATCGAAGATATTACCCCTGACGGTAACTCTAGCATATTCGAATCTATTGTTGTTGGAAATAAACTTTATTTTCAAGGTAGCTACTCTCAACACTGCATAAATATCACCAACGGAGAAATAATTTGGGAACTAGAAGAAAGTGGATATAATCATTTTTTACGAACAGGAAATATGTATGCTGATGGTAAAATTTTCATCCGTACAGAAAAGTATGTCGCAGCTTATTGTGTATATACCGATAAATTGCTGTGGGAAGACAACTCTTCTGGATTAGTTAGAAAAACTAATATAGAATATTATCAAGGAAAGATTTATTTTACAGGAGCAGATGAGAAAGATTATAGTTCTAGAGGTGCTGTAGAGTATCGTTTATTTTGTCTTGATGCTAATACGGGCTCGCTTATTTGGAAGAGCAACTGGGTTGATGACTTTGAACTTGGCTTCCCATACACAGATAATGAATTTTACAGCGGAATTGTTATAGACCAATCAACGGGATATTTATATACCACAGATAACCACAGAGTTTTTTGCATAGATCTTAATCGTACTCCAATAAGCGAACAATAGGTATAGCGAGCCTATACTTTAATTTTAAAGGTACATATTTATTGAGTAATGATGCCAAAAATAGTTGGTAGATTTTAGCAATTTATGATTTATTTTTATCGAATACTAAAAATAAATCATTATACTTGCAATGGCATAGCTATTTAGAGTGATATTTATAAAACTTATGCTTATGAATCTGTCTTCAAAACTTAAGGATAATAGAATAATAATAATATATACTTTTATATGCTGTTCAACCTTGTTTGCAGCTTGCGAAAAAACATATCCAAGTTTTACTATCACTACTCAATTCTTACAAGATACAGCAGCAACAAATTTAGCTGTTGTTTGGCAAGATTTCTTTTATGAAGATTCTGCTTTTGCTGATATGGAAACATACATATATTTGTCAGATAACCATGTTGCATTCTATTGTGATATGGTTTCTGGTAGTGATTTTACTAATAAAATTGGCGTAAATCTTTACCATAAAGAAACTGGTGAAAAACACCCACGATGGAACGACATTTTAGAGCTGGATCATTATTCTGATTGGGATATATATGATAATTATTTGTTCTTTTGCGATAACAAAGATATCAAATGTTACGACATAAATACAAAAACCGAAAAATGGTCGATTCATAATGGGAACTTCGAGTTTAGATTTGATATTTTTTGGAATAAAATATATACAAGCATATCTACTACTCAAAAAACTGATTTAATTACAGTTGACCTCGAGACTGGAGCAATTGAAAAAATTTTTACAGCCTACACTACCGAAGACTACGAAACAAGTTTTGAATCTTATGTTGGTTGGATTGCTCCATGGGGTGATAGTATTATTGCTTTTCAGAATAGGCAATATAATTTTATTGCTGGAGGTGGCAAAGTTGATATTTACGCATATAATTTAAGCGCTGACTCAATGCTTTGGACTATCGAAGATATTACCCCTGACGGTAACTCTAGCATATTCGAATCTATTGTTGTTGGAAATAAACTTTATTTTCAAGGTAGCTACTCTCAACACTGCATAAATATCACCAACGGAGAAATAATTTGGGAACTAGAAGAAAGTGGATATAATCATTTTTTACGAACAGGAAATATGTATGCTGATGGTAAAATTTTCATCCGTACAGAAAAGTATGTCGCAGCTTATTGTGTATATACCGATAAATTGCTGTGGGAAGACAACTCTTCTGGATTAGTTAGAAAAACTAATATAGAATATTATCAAGGAAAGATTTATTTTACAGGAGCAGATGAGAAAGATTATAGTTCTAGAGGTGCTGTAGAGTATCGTTTATTTTGTCTTGATGCTAATACGGGCTCGCTTATTTGGAAGAGCAACTGGGTTGATGACTTTGAACTTGGTTACCAATACACAGATAATGAATTTCGCAGCGGAATTGTTATAGATCAATCAACGGGATATTTATACACCACAGATAATCACAGAGTTTTTTGCATAGATCTTAATCGTACTCCAATAAGCGAACAATAGATATAGCGAGCCTATACCTTAATTTTAAAAGGTACATATTTAGGGAAGTACTTAATACTTTTTAAAACGTAAGTACGTTATAGTCTTTTTTCAGGTAATCTGTAAGAGGTATAGCCATATATTTAACGTCTATTCCTAATTCTTTTAACTTATCTGTTACACCATACGCATCAGAGCAAGCAAGGCAAGCTTCTATGATTACACCATCTTTTTTCATTTGGGCAAGCATTTGTTGCAATTTTTCGTTTTCTGCTAATAGTTTTGCCGAAGGTCCCCAAACAATTAGTGTAGCCTCTTCATACAAACCTCTCTTTAGCGCATTATGAGGATATGGAAAAGCTATTCGCTCTGCAATATTTGGATCGTCGCTAGTCCAGAGTACTACAATTTTGTTTTCATTATTTGATTCTTGTTCTTGAGCAAAAACATTAATTAAACTTATACATAACACTAATAATAGGAATGCTGCCTTTTTCATTTTTTCACTTTTTTAGTTAATTATAATTTAAAGAAACAAATAAAGCATTTTTCAACATACGAACAAAATCAAGTCTTTGTAATTTTAGGATATTATTATAACTTTGCATAAATTAAAATCGTAAAGAAATGAAATTACTAACTGGAAAACTTGTGCTAATAACAGGCGCAGCAAGAGGTATTGGAAAGTCTATCGCTATAGAATGTGCAAAAGCAGGAGCTGATATTGCATTCACAGACATAAAAAAAGATGATAATTTTATAGCTTTAGAAACAGAGCTAAACAACTTAGGAATAAAAGCTCGCGGCTACGAATCAAATGCAGCCGATTTTGAAAACTCGCAAACAACTGTTGATCAAATCGTAGCAGATTTTGGTCGTATAGATGTACTAGTAAATAATGCTGGTATTACAAGAGATTCTCTATTAATGAGAATGACAGAAGAACAATGGGACTTGGTAATGAACATTAATCTAAAATCTGTATTTAACCTAACAAAAGCGGTACAACGCACAATGCTAAAACAACGTAGCGGCTCAATAATTAATATGAGCTCGGTTGTTGGGGTTTCTGGAAATGCAGGTCAGAGCAACTATTCAGCGTCAAAAGCAGGAATTATTGGTTTCACAAAATCTATTGCTCAGGAATTAGGTTCTCGTAATATTAGATGCAACGCTATTGCACCTGGTTTTATCGAAACAGAAATGACAGCAGCTATCCCAGAAGAAGCACGCAACGAGTGGGCAGAAAAAATTCCATTGAAACGTGCTGGCCAACCAGAAGATGTTGCTAATCTTGTAATATTCTTAGGTTCAGATATGTCGTCATATATTTCTGGCCAAACAATAAATGTATGCGGTGCTATGTTAACATAATCACAAATGCACATTTAACATCTTGGAAATTTATTTTGAATATCCTTTAATATTTGTAATAGTAGCTGTTATTTTTTCAGCTACTATTGCATTTTTATTATATTTCAAAGACAAAGTTTTTGGTGGATTTAAATCACGGAAAACTTGGCTCATGGGATCGTTACGATTCATATTCGTACTTATCATATCGCTTTTAATCTTAAAGCCTATTATTAAAGATAAGACCACACTACTTCAGAAGCCTATTCTAGTTTTTCTTCAAGACAATTCTAGTTCGATTCTACTTAATAAAGATTCTAGTTTTTACAACACATCATACAAAAAAAATATACAAGAGCTAATCAATAATTTAAGCACAGATTATCAAGTTGATTTTTTACAATTTGACGATAAAATTAAAATTGATTCTGGAATAAATTATGATGGAAAAACGACAGATATATCAACTATTTTCCCTGAATTATCTTCGCGCTATGCTGGCGCAAACCTTGGGGCGATAATTCTTGCTAGCGATGGAATTTACAATGCAGGTGCAAATCCTATTTATTCTCGAAATTTAAGCACTCCTATTTACTCAATAGCTCTAGGCGATACATCCGAACAAAAAGACCTTATCATTAAAGACATTGTAAGTAACAAACACGCGCTATACAAAAACAAATTTCCCGTAAGAATATTTGTAAGCGCAGAAAAATGTAATGAAAAAGAAGCTGAAATTAATATTACTAGAAATAGTAAAGTTGTTTTAACAAAAAAGATAAATCTTCCTCAAACAAATTTCATCTCACATGTTGATATTGAACTGCCAGCAGATATTCTTGGAATGCAAAAATACACTGTTTCTATAGAGAAATTTTCAAATGAAATAAGCTACGACAACAATAGCAAAGTATTCGGCATTAATATCATAGACAACAGAAGTAAAATACTAATTTATGCAAACGCGCCCCATCCTGATATTGGAGCCCTCAAATTTGCTTTTAAAGATAACCCAGATTTTGATTTAGACATTAAATATGCTGGAGAACCTAGATTAAATGCTGCTGATTATCAGCTAATAATCTTACATCAAATTCCTTCAAATATCAATAAGGCGAGTCAAATAATTGCCACAATAAAAAAGGAACAAATTCCTACACTATTTTTATTAGGCTCAGAAACTTCGTTACCGACGCTTAATAACTTAGACCTTGGAATCGAAATAATCAAGAAAAGCGATAATATGGATGATGCAGTTCCTCATTTGAACCAGAATTTTGTATCGTTTTCACTTGATATTGACAATTTATTCTACGAAGAACTTTCGCCATTAAAAACAGTATTTGGCGACTATCGAATATTAAACGAGTCTAAAGATTTTCTTTATCAAGAAATCAATAGTATTAAAACAAAAAAACCGCTGGTTTTATTTACAGAAACTCAATCTATCAGAAATGGTTTTATTTTGGGCGAAGGCATTTGGAAATGGAGGATTGATAATTTCAAGTACAATTCTAGCCACAACGAATTTGTAAGTATGTTTAATCGAATTGTTCAGTATCTAATTGTAAAAAAAGAGAAAGATAAATTGGTTGTTGATGCAAAACAAATGTTTAACGAAAATGAATCTGTTTATATTGATGCAGAGTTTTATAACGATGCTTTCGATTTGGTTTCTGACTTAGAATTAAACCTAAGTTTGATAAATGAAGCTGGAGACGAATTTTCGTATCTTTTCAAGAACAGAGGAAATGCTTACCGAATAGATTTAGGACAATTAAGCGCAGGCTTATATTCTTATACTGTTAAAACAAGGTTTGACAGCAAAGACTATTCTGTTAATGGAAATTTCATTGTTGAAGAAGTAAATTTAGAAGCTCTTACAACAAAGGCGAATCATAATTTACTTGCACATTTATCCACACTAACAAATGGTAAGCTGCTATATCCTAATCAAATAAATGAATTAGAAAAAATAATCCCAGAAAACGAAAATATTAGTACCGTTGCGTACGAACACGAAAAACTATATAGTATTTCAGACTTATATTTCTTATTCTTTGTGATATTACTTTTTGCAAGCATAGAATGGATATTACGAAAATATTGGGGATCATATTAAATAAATATTGGTTTATACACTTACAAACATGACAAAAACAAGTACAATAACAAAGTGTTACAATTGCGGTTGCGAGAGCTACAAACTCATTTCCAAAGGAACGAGAGACAATTCGGAAGTGGACCAATATAAATGTAAAAAATGTGGACTTGGTTTTCTATCCGATACATCACAAATGAGTGATGAGTACTATGAAGATGGAAAAATGCTTGGGAATACTTACAATTTAGAAAACTGGATAAAATCGACACAGATAGACGATGAAAGAAGGGCATTATTTTTTAAAGAAAAAGTAAGTAACAAAACTCTAATTGACTTTGGTTGTGGTAACGCAGGATTTCTAAATATAGTAAAAAGTTCGTGCAAAGATGTTTTTGGTGTTGAATTACAAAACGATGTTTTTCCATACTTTGCCGAATGTCAACTAAAAGTATTCAAAAACATTGCCGAAGTGCCAAACAAAGTCGACTATATTACAATGTTTCATGTTTTGGAACATATCGAAGATCCGACAGCACTTTTAAAAGAACTTAAGAAGTACATCAACAAGGATGGTAAAATAATTATAGAAGTACCAAATTTCGACGATGCACTAATTAGATTTTATAAACTAAAACCATTTATTAAATTCACAACTTGGAGTTGCCATATTTATATTTACAACGACAAATCACTAACAAACATAATTAGTAGAGCAGGTCTCAAGGTAGATAAAATTCACTATGTCCAACG
>CAYJBL010000068.1:0-8907 GCA_964368115.1 uncultured Bacteroidales bacterium | reverse complement strand
TCGAAACTTTGTCTTTGGCGTAATATACAATGAGTATTTTTCATGTTCGGTTCATCACAACAAAGTAAATATTTATATTTTAAATACTAAACATCAAATGCAAAATTTGAAATCCAATAAAGGTATTATATTGAAAATTAACTAAATTTGATGTTAAATAAAAATTATTTTTAAAATAATTTGGAGGTTTATAAAAAAGCTCTACATTTGTAGTGTAATATTTAACTATGACGGTATGATAGAAATAAAAGATTTTACTTACAATTACAAAAACAGTAAAAACATTGTTTTTGAGAACATAAATTTAAATTTCGAATTAGGTCGAGTTTATGGCTTATTGGGACGAAACGGAGTTGGTAAAAGTACTTTATTGTATTCAATTATGGGTTTATTAAATCCACGTAAAGGAGCAATTACGTATAAAGGAATGTCAACAAAAGAGCGATATGCAGAATTATATGCAGAATGTTTTATGGTAACAGAAGAGTTTTCATTGCCAAAAGGTCGTTTATCTAAATTTATAGAGATTAACTCGCCATTTAATCCAAATTTTAGCCATGAGAGCTTACAAAACAATTTGCAAATTTTTAATATTCAAGGCGACCCTGATTTAGCATCTTTATCAATGGGGCAAAAAAAGAAAGTATATATTAGTTTTGCTCTTGCTTGCAATACGCGATTATTAATAATGGACGAACCGACAAATGGTTTGGATATTCCTTCGAAGTCTCAGTTTCGAAAGTTGATGACATCTAATATGTCTGATTCAAAGACAGTAATAATATCGACGCATCAAGTTGCAGATATTGAAAATTTATTGGATCACATAGTTATACTTGAAACAAATGAGGTGCTGGTGAATGCATCGGTAAAGCAAATTTGTACAAAGATTAAATTTGGTGAAAATGAGCCAAATGCAATTTTTTCGCAAGCATGGGCAGGAGGCAACTATACTGTTAGCGAAAATAAATCGGGAGAAGAGAGTGCATTAAAATTAGATTTGTTTTTTAATGCTACAGTAGCGGAATCAGGGGTAATGAAAAATATTTTTAACAACTAAATAACTGAAATATGGAGATTAAAACATTCTCATTTAATAGATACATTCTCTTATTGAAAAAACAATATAAGGAGAATTTTCGTCGTCGCTTGGTAATAATGGCAATTTCGATTGTATTAATGGCATTAGGATTTATGCTAATTGAGTGGATAAGTAATATTATTAAAGCAGATTTGGGACAGGAACAAATAATGGAAATTGCAAAAACAGGATTAAAAAGTTTTTTCTTGATGGTAGTTCCGATAACATTAGTATCTCTAATGATAGCCTATCATTCGGCACACTCAATGCCATTTATGAAAAATAAAATTCGACAAAGAGCATATATGTTATTGCCCGCAAGTTCGCTAGAAAAATATGCTACTGCAATTGTAATGTCGTTCTTTTTGACCCTAGTAGAATGGTTGATTACATTTTTTATTGCAGATTTAGTTCAATTTCTATATAGTGGTAAATTTGTGATAAATAGTATTTTTAATATTGCTCCATTTTTGACTTTTGTAGGAAACAGCGTGAGTTCTGATATGGCATTATATTTTGGAGATTATTCGATTTATTTATTTATTATTTCTCTATTATTTAGTAGTGCTTGGTTTACTATGAGTGCCACACTTTTCCGAAAACATCCATTCTTGTTAGGCTATTTATGTTATTTTGTGGGAAGTCAGATATTTGGATTAATAATTAATCTTTATAATAATTCTTTTGCAATGGGGAATTTAGATGAATTTGATATTATTGGAACGGTGAATATTCATTTAGTAATGTCATTAGTATTAATTCCGACTTTCTGGATATGGAGTTATTATAGAATGAAACGAGTAGAAGCATAAGATATTAAAGTATGATATTTAAAGAAAGTAAATCTATTTTTATACAAATAGCAGATCGTATTTGTGATGAGATTCTAGAGAAAAAATATCTGGAAGGAGAACGCATACCGTCAGTGAGAGAATATTGTGCATTAGTAGAAGTAAACGTAAATACAGCTATGCGTTCGTATGATTTCTTACACCAACAAGGAATTTTGCATATGAAACGTGGAATAGGATATTTTGTTGCAGAAGATGCCGTAGAGCAAATTATTTTAATGAAGAAACAGCAATTTAAAAATGAGGTTTTGCCAGAATTATTTCGTCAGATGAAGTTATTAGGAATATCGTTAGATGAGCTAAAAGACTTGTATTAGAGGCAAGATTATTGATAAAAAAATAGGCTTTCAATTTTGAAAGCCTATTTTTTGTAGATAAATATTAAATTGTTATTTCACCAGCTTAACAGTATCTAGTGCGATAACAAGCTCTTCGTTAGTTGTAATAGCCATAACTTTAGTCTTCGATTCTGGAGTAGAAAGTTCAATATCTTGTCCTCTAACACCAATATTACGTTTATTATCGAAGTTAATACCAAGGTATTCCATATCAGAGCAAACAAGTCTACGAATCTCGTCAGAATTTTCTCCAATACCTCCAGTCATGATAACAAGATCAACACCGTTCATAATTGCAGCATAACCACCAATATATTTTTTAATACGGTGAGCATACATATCTAAAGTAAGTTGAGCTTTTTCGTTACCATTTTCAGCTGCTGATTGAAGATCTCTCATATCTGAAGAAACTTCAGATACTCCACCAAGTCCACACTGTTTGTTAATGAATGAATTAGCATCGTTAATAGAAAGATTTTCTTTTTCCATAATGAATAAAAGAGCCCCAAGGTCAAGGTCGCCAGTACGTGTTCCCATCATCAATCCTTCAACAGGAGTAAATCCCATAGATGTATCAACAGATTTACCATTTTTAATTGCAGCAATTGATGCTCCATTTCCAAGGTGGCAAGTAATGATTTTCTTTTCTTCAATATTCCAATTTAATATATTACAAGCTTTCTCTGCAACAAATTTGTGGCTTGTTCCATGGAATCCATAACGACGGATTTTTTGTTCACTATACATTTTATATGGAATAGCATACATGTACGAGCAAGCTGGCATTGTTTGATGGAAAGAAGTGTCAAAAACTGCAGTTTGAGGCACATTTGGCAGTACTTCAGAAATTGCGCTCATACCTTTAAGGTGCGCAGGGTTATGAAGAGGAGCAAGAGCGCAGCATGCTTCAATCTTTTTTATTGCATCTTCGTCAAGAAGAACACTTTCTGTAAAGTATTCACCGCCGTGAGCTACCCTATGTCCAACAGCGTCAATCTCGTTTAAGGATTTAATAACTCCGTGATTTTCATCAAGTAATGCTTCGAGTACAAGTTTGATCCCTACAGTATGGTCTGCAACTTCAGGCTCGATTTCATATTTTTGATCTTTATTATTTTTGTGAGAAAAAATGCCTTCTTTTAGTCCGATACGTTCAACAAGACCTTTTGCTATCACTTCATGAGTTTCGCCCATATTTAAAAATTGATATTTAATAGATGAGCTACCGCAATTTAATACTAAAACATTCATATTGAAAAGATTATTTATATTGATACATAAGTTATTTCTTCATTCCAGCTGCTTGGTTTGCTGTAATTGCAACAAGATTTACAATGTCGCTAACAGAGCAACCTCTTGATAAATCATTAATAGGGGCAGCCATTCCTTGTAAAATTGGGCCAACAGCTTCTGCATGTCCCATTCTTTGCACTAGTTTGTATGCGATATTACCTGTTTCTAAGGTAGGGAATACTAAAACATTTGCTTGTCCTGCAATTTTACTTTCTGGAGCTTTTTTACTTCCAATCGAAGGGATAATAGCAGCATCGCTTTGCAATTCGCCATCAATCATCATATCTGGAGCCATTTCTTTAGCGATTCTAGTTGCTTCAACAACTTTGTCAACCATTTCGTGACTTGCACTTCCTTTAGTCGAGAAGCTAAGCATTGCGATTTTTGGTTCAAAACCTGCGATTGCTCTAGTTGTGTGCCCTGTTGCTACAGCAATCTCTGCAAGTTCGCTAGCGGTTGGGTTTGGGTGTACTGCACAATCTGCAAATACCATTAATCCGTCTTCGCCAAATTCTTTATCTTTTAAAATCATAATAAATGCACCAGAAACTACACTAATTCCAGGTAAGGTTTTTACAATTTGGAAAGCAGGGCGCAATACATCGCCAGTTGCGTTGTCTGCACCAGCAACTTCGCCATCAGCATCACCAGCTTTTATCATCAAAGTAGCGAGATAAAGAGGATCAATAACTAATTGTGCAGCCTTTTCGCGTGTCAAGCCTTTTGATTTTCTCAACTCAACCAACAAATCTGTATAAGCTTCCTTTTTTTCGTGATTATTTGGGTCTACAAGTTTACATTTATTGATGTTTTGTAGATTATTTTCAGCTGCTAATTTATTAATTTCATCAGGATTTCCGATTAAAATTATTTGAGCTAAATTTTCTTCAATAATTTGATCAGCAGCTTTTAGTGTGCGAATTTCTGTGCCTTCAGGAAGTACAATTCTCATATTGTGCTTTTGGGCATTTTCTTTAATTTTTTGTAATAAGTCCATTACTATAGTTTGTTATTTTTTGTAATAAGTTATAAAATTTCAAGTTTTAAAAGTAGCAATAAATGTTTTGAAAATTCAACAATATCTAGAATTTATTTTATCGATAGACTCAACATTTCTTTTTCGTCGATATATGCTTGCAGATTATCACCAATAGATAATTTGCTAACACCCGCTGGAGTGCCAGTAAATATCATATCTCCAATTTTTAGGGTAATAAATTTTGAAACGTATTCGATGATATTATCGATGTGAAAAATCATATCGCTGGTATTCGTTTGTTGTACAATTTCGCCATTTTTTTTGAGCGAAAAGTTAATATTTGAAAGTTCTGTTGTTGTGTCAATAGGAATAAAATCTGAAATTACAGCCGAACCGTCAAAAGATTTTGCAATTTCCCATGGTAGACCTTTTTCTTTACATTCTTCCTGTAAGTCGCGAGCGGTGAGATCTAAACCTACTCCATACGCATCGTAATATCTATGTGCAAATTTAGCTTGAATATGTCTACCAAGTCTACATATACGAATGACTAATTCAACTTCGTGATGAATGTTGTTAGAGAAATTAGGTAAATAGAAATCTTTTTGTCTAAGAATACTTGAATCTGGTTTTAGAAAAAAAACGGGATTATCGGGATAAGGTGAATTAAGTTCCTCGATATGTTTTTTGTAATTATGTCCGATACAGATTATTTTCATTTGTTTTCCGTAGAGACGTAGCATTCTACGTCTCCACAATGTTCTGATTATTAAGTTATATGTTTTCTATTTTACCGCTTCGATTTGACCTTTAAAAATAGGAAGTTTTACAATTTTAGCTTTAAGTTTTTTATTTCTTACTTCAAGATAAATTTCGGTTCCGATTTTTTCGTAACCTGCTTTTACATATGCTGTTCCAATTCCGATTTTCATCATTGGCGACATTGTACCAGAAGCAACCTCTCCGATTTCGTTATTTTCTGCATCAAAAACTTTGTAATGCTGGCGCGGAATACCTCTATCTATCATTTCGAAACCACGCAAGTATTTCGACGGTTTATCTGCTTTTATTTTTTCGTGATATGCACGATTGATAAAATCGTTTCCTTCGACAAATTTTGTTATCCAGCCAAGTCCTGCTTCGATTGGCGAAGTTGTATCGTTAATTTCGTGTCCATAAAGACAGAAACCCATTTCAAGACGTAAAGTATCACGAGCACCTAAACCTACTGGTTTAATTCCAAACTCTTCGCCAGCCTCCATAACAGCTTTAAATAATTTGTCAGCGTCTTCGTTATATGCATAAATTTCGCAACCTCCAGCACCAGTATATCCAGTTGTAGAGAAAATTACTTCTTTGATTCCTGCAAATTCGATTAACTGGCAAGTGTAATATTCCATATCAATTACATTTGCAGATGTAAGTTTTTGCATAGCTTTTAATGCATATGGTCCTTGAACTGCAAGTTGGCATATTTTATCAGAAGTATTTTCTAATTCATCTCCAATTTTTAGCCCCATTTCTTCTGCGTGTTTCACGCACCAGTTCCAATCTTTTTCGATATTTGCTGCATTTACAACAAGTAAATATTTTTCTTCTGCAAATCTGTATACCAATAAATCGTCAACGATTCCGCCATCATTATTTGGAAAACAAGAGTATTGAACTTTTCCATCAGTAAGGTCAGCAACATTGTTGCTAGTTACTCTTTGAACAAAAGCAAAAGCTTTAGGGCCTTTTACCCAAAATTCACCCATATGTGAAACGTCAAAAAGTCCGATTTTCTCACGGCAAGTTTGATGCTCATCGTTAATACCACTGAATTCTATTGGCATATTGTAACCAGCAAATTCAGCCATTCTTGCGCCCATTTCAATATGGAATTTTGTAAAAGCTGTATTCTTCATGTTATTATGTGTATTATTATATGTTATTTAATTGATAGCAAATGTATACAATCTTTTTTTAAGTACCTTATGAAAATTAATAAATTGTTATATGGTATTCTTAATTAAAATTATGAGACTGTTTTTGTTTTTTTATATTCGTTAAAAAGCATTAATCCAAGGAGTAAGAAGAATATGCCGGAGCATACATATGAAATTGTAACACCTTGAGTATATACTTTTGGTTTAAAATTAAATTTAATTTCGTGTTCTCCAGCAGGAATTCTTAGAGCTCTTAAAACATAGTTAGCTCTAAGTTGCTCAACTTCTTTTCCGTCAATAGTAACTGTCCAGCCATCAGGGAAATAAATCTCTGAAAAGACTGCAAGTTGTTCGCTAGATGTGCTTGATTTGTATGTAACATAATCAGGAGCAACATCAGTAAGTATTATCTGCGCTGATGAATCGTTAGTGAACGACAATCCTTCAAGTTGTGAAATAAATTTTCTGTTAATAACAGCTTGTGTTTTTGGATTAATCGTTTTTAGTTTTGCGATTTCTTCATCTGCATTTTCTGCTGTAATATATTCATTTACAAACCATGCGTTTCCAAGTGCATTATTATTCGTTAAAGGAGTGCCGTTTCCGTCATAAATAATATACTTTGTATTTAGCATATCAAGCATAGGTGTTTTCGCTTGTATATTACATAATTCTTGAACTTCGTTAGCTGAAAATCCGTTTTGGTAACCAGTATTAACAAGGTAGCTTACTGTTTGCATTTCTCTCCACATTATAGAATCATGTAGCTCTTGGTAGCGTCTAATTTTTGCTCCATTGTATCCTCCAATAGAATTATGATATAAAGATGTACTACCATCGTTAAATGTGCTTACAGAGATATTGCAAACTCTGTAATGAGGGTCTTTATCTGCAAGAATAGCTTTATCTGCATTTGTTTTCTCGTATGGAGTTTCAAACTTTCTTCTAGGAACAAAATTATCATCGTTTAAGTATCTTTTATTTACAGTCCACATATCTGCAATAATTAGTATTGCAAAAGCAGAGATTGCATATTTTGGAGCTATTTTTTTACCGATTAAAAGGAAAATAACAAATGCAGCTAAAACAATAAAACTAAGAGATCTGAAGGCGTCGTTTCTTACCATTGTTGCACGATCTTGTAGCAATGCATCTACAAAATCTGTTTTAAATTTTTCTTTAACTGATGCATATTGCGGGTCGTTAGGAAATGCAGAAGATAAATAGTTTGCCATTTCTATTTCTCCTTTGCTTTCGCCTGATAGGCCTGTAATTGAAGGTGATGCAATGAAAACTAAGCATGTAAAACCTGTAATTCCAACTGCGATGAAAAGCTGTTTTTTTAGCTGTTTGGTATCGAAATTATTCTTTAGAATTTCCATTAGTCCAAGTATTCCAAGAGTAGGAATAGCAAATTCGGCAATTACTAAAATCATAGACACTGCTCTGAATTTGTTGTATCCAGGAAAATAGTCTAACATAATATTAGTTAGGAATTCGAAATTTTTACCCCAAGAAAGCAGGATAGATACAATTGTAATCGTAAGTAGCCACCATTTTATTTTACCTTTAACTATCATTAATCCTAAAATAAAAAGAAACACCATAATTGCTCCTGCATATACGGGCCCTGATGTAAAAGGCTGATCCCCAAAATATGTAGGAGATGAAGCTGCGATGTTTTTTGCAGTTTGTGCTCCAAATAGAGGTTTAAGAATATTGTAAGTTTCAGATTTTTCGTCTAGTTTACTTTGAGATGCACCGCCTTTCATATTTGGTGTAATAAGTGTAAATGTTTCGTCAATTCCGTAGCTCCACGAAGTTGCATACGATTTATCCAATCCACTTGTTCGGTCAGCCTGTGCACTTGAAAGTTCAGATTGCCCTCTAATAGATTGAGGAAGATATTCTTGAACAGTTAGAATGAAAGCCGCGTTTATACCTACAGCAAGTACAACTCCAATACATAAAACCCCAACCGCCTTCGCAAGATGAGCCAAATATTTCTCTTTTATTGCGTGATATAATTCAAATAATCCGTAAATCAAAATGATTAAACCAGTATAAAATGAGATTTGAACGTGATTGCTAAGTATTTGTAGAGCTAAGAAAAAAGTCATTAAAAGTGTTCCCTGTAGTATTTTTCTTTTTTCGATCGAGAGATATATTCCAGCAATGATTGGAGCCATAAAACCAATTGCAATAGCTTTTGTGTAGTGCCCAGCAGCAATGATTACAAAGAAATATGAAGAAAATGCAAAACCTAATGAGCCAACTAGTGCTAACCATGGATTTACTCTAAGTGCGTTTAGGAAGATGTAAAAACCTAATAGATACCAAAATATGAGGTTGAAAGGAATTGAATCTCCGAATATTAAGCCAAAATATATTTTCGTGAATATATTTTCATGTTTTGGAGTAGTAATTACACAACTTG
>CAYJBL010000067.1:663-8924 GCA_964368115.1 uncultured Bacteroidales bacterium | reverse complement strand
CTCTATACCCAAAAATATGCTTTATATAACTTGAGTAATCATTCCAAACTATTTTATTTGTCTCTTTTGAAATATTCACAATCACTTATTTTTTTGTTTTTCTTTATAGTGATAAATAATTTCTATATTTTCATTTTCTGTACTATCATAATCACCGTCAAAACTTGACACAATAATATAGTCTTCTTTTTTTGTTTGTACTCTATATGTAAATGCGAGAAGCACTCCCACAATTAAGCCAGATAAGTGTCCTTCCCAACTTACACCTTCTTTCGTAGGAAAAATTCCCCAAATCATGCTGCCATATAAAAAGACAACTACTAAAGATACTGCTAAAAGTTTAATATTTTTATTGAGAATACCCGAAACAATTAGATAAGACGCAAAAGAATAAATCATTGCACTTGCTCCAATATGTATATTCCCACGTCCAATTAGCCAAGTAAGCAAGCCACTTAATATATATGAAAACAATAATATTCGAAGAGAAAAATTGCTGTAAAAATAAAATATCATTCCACCTAAAACAATAAAACTTGATGTATTAGCAATTATATGTTTTGCCCCTCCGTGCAAAAATGGCATTGTTAAAACTCCATACCAACTGTCTATATGTCGTGGTCTCAATCCAAATTCTGAAAGTTTTATCCCAAATCCCAATTCTGTAATATATACTATCCAACATATAAACATAAAACTCGCTGGGACAACGAGAGATAGCATCATTTTTTTTAAATCAGTTCTTTTATCAAGAATTTCTTCCATTTGACAAAGGTAACTAAAAATTTAAGCAATTAATTATTATGAAAATTAAATATCGCTAAAACGATTTACTTTTCTAACAAAATATTGATATACAATACTTTTCCTACAAATACTTGAGATTTGTTTCGTTGATTTTGCTTGAATTGTTTTTCGTTTTTTATTCATGAGATTTATTTTACTCCAAAAATGAAAATATGCTTTTACAACTGCAAATGCTTCTTTAAAGTTCGCCTGCAAAATCATTCTAACAAATGCAATATAGTCTAGAAAAAATCGAATAAATAATATTTTAAAACCTTCTATTTTCTTTGTGTTTTTTTGTATTAAAAACAGATTATTCCTAAAGTTTAGATATGTTTTATATGGGTTCGATTTATTTAATGTTCCTCCACCAACGTGATATACGTAAGATTTTGGCACACACATTATTTCATAACCTAAATTTATTACTCTCCAGCATAAATCAATTTCCTCTTGATGTGCAAAAAAATCTTCATCTAACTGTCCTGCTTTAACAAATAAATCTCTTCTTACCATAAGAGCTGCTCCACTAACCCAGAAACATTTCTCTGGCTTATCGTATTGTCCATTATCTGTTTCTAGGTGTTCAAAAATTCGTCCGCGACAAATAAATCCGCCTGCTGCTCCTGCATATTCAAATTTTGTTTTATCATCATAAGATAATAATTTTGGACCGCAAATCCCTAAGTTTAGATCTGACTCCATTGAAGAATATAAAGGTTCGATCCAATTTGGAGGAACTTCAATATCTGAATTTAATAACAAATAATATTTCGAATCAATCAATTCTAGTCCTTTATTATATCCACCAGAAAATCCATAATTTTTATCTAAAATAATTACTTCAACAGTTGGGAATTTTTTTAAAACCTCAAGAGATTCGTCTTGGGAATTATTGTCAATAACAAAAATATTTGCAATTTCATTATTTGTATTATCTACAACTGATGGTAAAAATTTTTGTAAATACTCCGCTCCATTCCAATTAAGGATAACAACTGCGACATTTTTATATTGATTGTTTTTAGACATTTTAGTCCTGTCTAGATATTCTTGACGATTAATCAAACGATTTACCTGGCAGTTTAGCCATTTCTATAAGTTCTTCGTATTCGTCTGGCTGAGGTGCAAACATATATCGCAACGGATTTATTGCTGAACCATTTATCTGTATTTCGTAGTGTAGATGTGGCGCTGTAGATTGACCTGTATTACCTACTGTTCCTATCTGTTGCCCACGCTTTACCACATCGCCTTCTTTAACCGAAAACGTGTGTAAATGTGCATATCTTGATGTAAGACCATCTACTCCATGATCAATATCTATTAAATTTCCGTAGCCACGTCTACCCTTACTTTTTTCTATTCTCTTAATTACACCATCTCCTGAGGCATAAACTGGTGTTCCTGTTGGAGCTGTAAAATCTACTCCTTTATGCATCATTGGGATGCCAAAAATAGGATGATTGCGATATCCAAAATGAGAACTTAATCTTGTTAGCTCATTAATATGAATAGGCTGTAAAATCGGCATTGAACTAAATTCCACATTCCTTAATTGAGCTTCTTTTATCAATTCTATATATGAAAGTGACTGTACATTTAATTTATTTTCGATATAATCTAACTTTCTTGCTATATTTTTTACAAGTTCCGTATTTTTGTATCCTTCAAGGTCTTCATATAAATTCCTACCACCGATACCAGAATTTCTTATGGTAAAAGGAATGGCATCTTGGTCAAATGCTAATCTATAAATTTGATTATCTTTAAGTGCAAACTCTGTAAGCAAAGAATCATTTACTTGTAGTCTTGCATCAAATTCTTCGAAATAATTTTGAAGAAATGCTACCTCATCTCTAAGTTCCTTCTCTTCTGGTGACTCAAAAAGCACAATATAAGCAAACATAACCAAAGAACCAAAGACAAACGAAGTTGCCATATATGGTACAGCCCTAGCTAAGATTCTCTTAAAACTAAAATCTATTTTATCGAACTGTAATGTTTCGGGATTATATTTGTATTTTGGTTTTAGAAATTTCACGACTAACTATAAAATATTTTCGTTAAAAGTGCCGCAAAGTAAGTGAAAAATATTTAATTTTGCAAACGGTAAAAAATTGAAATTTATTAATGTAACCTAATAATACACTGTATATCATATTAAAATAACAAAGCTCTTAAACATGGATTCAAAAAAAATACGCCAATCGTTTTTAGATTTTTTTGCATCAAAAAATCATAAAATTGTACATTCTGCCCCAATGGTAATCAAAGATGATCCAACACTTATGTTTACCAATGCTGGGATGAATCAATTTAAAAATATTATTTTAGGTAACGACCCTATTGTATATCCACGCATTGCAGACTCTCAAAAATGCTTAAGAGTAAGTGGGAAACATAACGATTTAGAGGAAGTTGGACATGACACTTATCACCATACAATGTTTGAAATGCTTGGCAACTGGAGTTTTGGCGATTATTTTAAAGAAGAAGCAATTGCTTACGCATGGGAATATCTTACAAAAGTTCTTAATTTAGATAAAGACAGATTATATGTATCAGTTTTCGAAGGAGCACAATCAGAAGGCTTAGAAAGGGACAATGAAGCTGCGGAAATTTGGGAAAAATATATTGATGTTAACAGAATTATCAATGGTAATAAAAAAGATAATTTCTGGGAAATGGGCGATACAGGCCCATGTGGTCCGTGTTCTGAAATCCATATTGACTTACGTAACGACGATGAACGTGCTGCTTCAGATGGTAAATTACTCGTAAATTCTGATCATCCACAAGTAATTGAAATTTGGAACAATGTATTTATGCAATACAACCGCAAGGCTGATGGAAGCCTAGAACCATTACCAAACAAAGTGATTGATACAGGGATGGGATTTGAACGACTTTGCGTTGCAGTTCAAGGAAAAACATCAAATTATGACACAGATTTATTTCAGCCTCTTCTTACATCAATCGGTAAAATCTGTAATTGCAAATATGGCTCTAACGAGAAACAAGATATTGCAATGCGAGTTGTTGCAGACCATGTTAGAACAATTGCATTTGCTATTACTGATGGCCAGCTCCCAAGTAATGCTAAAGCAGGCTATGTAATTCGTAGAATCTTGCGTAGAGCAGTACGCTACGGATATACATTCTTAGATTGTCGAGAGTCATTTATGTATAAAATAATTCCTACTTTGATTAGTACAATGGGCGATGCGTATCCAGAATTAGCTGCTCAAAAAACTCTAATCGAAAAAGTGATAAAAGAAGAAGAAGATGCTTTTTTAAGAACCCTTGAAACAGGTATCCGTCTATTAGACAAACTCATGAACGACGCTTTATCCATAAATAAAAAAGAAATTAGCGGTGTAGATGCATTTACTCTATACGACACTTATGGTTTTCCTTTAGATCTCACAGAACTTATTTTAAAAGAACGTGGTCTAACTCTAAACCATGACGATTTTGAAACCGAAATGCAAAAACAAAAGCTAAGAGCTAGAAATGCTGCATCTATCGAAACTGGAGATTGGAATATTGTAAGAAATGGAGATTCTGAATTTGTTGGTTATGACGTCTTCGAAACTCAAACACAAATATTACGTTACAGAAAAATAACACAGAAAAATAAGGAATATTATCAAGTCGTATTAAGTAAAACTCCTTTTTATGCTGAAATGGGAGGTCAAGTTGGTGACAATGGTATTTTATTTAACGAAAATGAAACAATTTCTATTTACGACACAAAACGTGAAAATAATTTAGCTGTACACATCATATCTGAACTTCCAAAAAATACTGAAGCTAATTTTACAGCAAAAATTGATTTAGAAAAGCGAGAAGCAAGTCAAGCAAACCATACTGCCACCCACTTATTACACGAAACATTGCGTAGTCTATTAGGCTCTCATGTTGAACAGAAAGGTTCATTTGTTTCTCCAAGTGCATTACGTTTTGACTTTGCTCATTTTCAGAAACTAAGTAGTGAAGAACTTCGTAAAATAGAACGAGAAATCAATAGGAAAATTAGAGAAAATTCTACTGTTATTGATAAACGAAATATCCCAATTGAAGAAGCAAAAGCGATGGGAGCACTTGCATTATTTGGGGAAAAATATGACGAAAATGTTAGAATAGTCGACTGTGGCTCATCTATTGAATTATGTGGTGGCACACACGTTAAAGCGACTGGTGATATTGGATTATTTAAGATTATATCTGAGAGTTCTATTGCTGCAGGAATACGCCGTATCGAAGCAGTTACAGCCCTTCATGCTGAAATGCTAATAGAAAACATACAAGATTCTCTTAGTTCTGTGCGCTCTATGTTTAACAATGCCCCAGATATTATGCTAGCCGTTCAACGTACAATCGAAGAGAACTCAAATCTTCGTAAACGCATGGAAGAATATACAAAACAAAGAGTTCTTCAGCTACGCGACAATTTAATAGAAAGAGCAGAAGATATTAACGATGTAAAATTGATTAGACTTATTTCTGATGACAATTCCGAAATGCAAAAAAGCCTTGTTCCACACTTTAAAGGTAAGTTCTCTGATGTTAAATTCGTTTGTATTTTAGGATCTACATTTGAAAACAAACCTAATTTAACTCTCTTCTTAAGCAAGCCTATGGTTGATGCTGGCTATAACGCTGGAAATATGATTCGTGAAGCCGCAAAATTCATTCGTGGAGGTGGCGGAGGACAAGCATTTATGGCTACTGCTGGTGGCAGCTATCTTAATGGATTAGATGAAGCTATTGATTGTTTAGTCGATATGGTTAAATAAATTTTATTATTGATTCAAAAAAGGCTTCCTAAATTATTTTCAGGAAGCCTTTTTTATATTATTATACTATTAATATTTTCCTTCTCTTACTTCGAAATAAGCTTGCGGATGCAAACATGCTGGACACTTCTGTGGAGCATTTGCATTTTCATGATTATAACCACAATTTCTACATTTCCAAGTTACTGTTTCTTTTTTTGCAAAAATATCGCCTTCCTCAATTGATTTATATAATTCACG
This sequence comes from uncultured Bacteroidales bacterium, assembly GCA_964368115.1. GTDB lineage: Bacteria > Bacteroidota > Bacteroidia > Bacteroidales > ML635J-15 > Bact-19. Next base: position 3,096 of record CAYJBL010000067.1, on the reverse strand, counting down.
ATAACGTGACTCATGAAATGCTTCAACTTTTGCAATCATTCTAAATGCTATTGCTATTTCTTTAAAACCTTCTTCATCTGCAATTTTTGCAAACTCTGGATATAACTCATCCCATTCTTCATACTCCCCATCTGCAGCTTGCTTCAAATTCTCTAGAGTTGTTCCAATAATTCCTGCTGGGTAAGACGCTGTTATTTCAACCATTCCTCCTTCTAGAAATTTAAAAAAACGCTTTGCATGTTCTTTTTCTTGCTCAGCCGTTTCCATAAAAATAGCTGCTATTTGTTCATAACCTTCTTTTTTTGCTTGCGATGCAAAGTATGTATAACGAGTGCGCGCTTGCGATTCCCCTGCAAACGACTTTAACAAATTTTGTTCTGTTTTTGTTCCTTTTAGTGTACTCATAATTATTGATTTAATGTTTAATACTTGCAAATATATCTAAAATAAACGTTTAGTACAACACTATCTTCTCCAAATTCACATATATAGATTAATTCTAATTTATGTTAGGTATTATACTTTAAAATATAAGTGAAAAACAAATAATTTTTTAAATTTGTCGAAAATTTAGGATACAATTATATGCTGACTTTAAAACTAATCAGAGAAGAAAAAGATCGAGTTGTAAACCAACTTAATATAAAAAATTTTGACGCGTCACAATTAGTCGATCAAATAATTAATGCTGACGACCAACGCAAAGGTATTCAATTACATAAAGACAACTTACAAAAACAAATGAACGATATTTCTAAGGAAATAGGTCAATTGTTTGCACAAGGAAAAAAGGATGAAGCTGAAAATGCAAGAAACAAAACTACTGAAATTAAAGAACAAATTAAGGAACTTGAAATTGCATTTAATGAAGCAGAAAAAAGTCTACATGAGCTTTTAGTTCAACTACCAAATATTCCTCATGAGAGCGTGCCGCCTGGTAAAGGAGAAAATGATAATATAATTGTAAAAGAAGATGGCAAAATCCCTGAACTATCGATAAAGAAGCCACACTGGGATTTAATAAAAGAGCATGATATAGTTGATTTTGAATTAGGAATAAAAATAACTGGTGCTGGTTTTCCTGTATACAAAGGCAAAGGAGCTAAACTACAGCGTGCACTAATCAGTTTCTTTTTAGACGAGGCCGAAAAAGCTGGATATATTGAGATGCTACCACCTCTTGTTGTAAACGAAGATAGTGGATTTGGAACAGGGCAATTACCAGATAAAGAAGGGCAAATGTATCATATTAAAGATGATAATTTATATTTAATTCCAACCGCAGAAGTTCCGCTTACAAATATATATAGAGATGTAATTCTTTCAGAAAATAATTTTCCTATTAAGAACATGGCATATTCTGCATGCTTCCGTCGCGAGGCTGGCTCTTGGGGAGCTCACGTTCGTGGACTAAACAGATTACACCAATTTGATAAAGTAGAAATTGTTCAAATATGTAATCCTGAAAAATCATATCAAGCTCTTGAAGAGATGAAAGACCATGTTGAAAATATTCTAAAAAAACTTGAATTGCCATATAGAATACTTAAACTATGTGGAGGCGACATAAGCTTCACTTCTGCCCTAACTTTTGATTTTGAAGTATTTTCTGCCGCTCAAGAACGCTGGTTAGAGGTTAGCTCTGTATCCAATTTTGAAGACTTTCAAGCAAATAGACTAAAATTACGTTACCGCCCAGACGGAGAGAAAAAAACTCGATTGGCACATACTCTAAATGGTAGTGCACTTGCATTACCAAGAATAATGGCAGCAATTCTCGAAAATAATCAAACCAACGAAGGAATAAACATTCCTGAGGTTTTAATTCCTTATACAAAATTTCAAAAAATATAAATCACATGAAAAATATAATTTTTATAACACTTATTTGCGTTTCTGTATTAGCATGTAAAACAGAAACAGAAAAACAAGCTATCAAAAAAACTGATGATATGCTACAAACTATTGATTCATTAAAGAAAAGATTAGATGCACCTGAAGTTGCAGACTATAGAATTATTTATGATTCAGCAAAAGGCTACACATCGTTTATAAAAAAACTTCCTGCAGATTTTGAACGCAACGATTCAGTAATGGATATTCTTTTTCAATATGGAGTTATCGAAAAATTCTTCAAAAAACTGCATAGTGTTCACTTAACTAAACTTAAAAATTCTCTTTTAGAAAGCGAAACACAAATTGCAAATCTTAAAAAAGACATTGAAAATAATATTTTGGATGAGAAACTTATCAATAGATTCATTAAAACAGAAGACTCTATTTTAAATATAACATCAGAAGTGTTGATTTCAAATCTTAAAAAGGCCGAAGAGAATGCCGAAGCTTTTAAGAAATATCACCCACTAATGCAAGAATTTAAAAAGAATATTGAAAATAAATAATTGTAAATATTATATAGCACTTATTGCTCTT
>CAYJBL010000067.1:0-653 GCA_964368115.1 uncultured Bacteroidales bacterium | reverse complement strand
TTTGTTCGTATAGTTTATTTGCTCAAAGTGAAAATAGTAAGCTCGCGGTAAAATACTACAACGATAAAGAGTTTGATAAAGCTGCAGAACTATACCAAGACTTATATAAAAATCACGGTTATAAAAGCTACAGAGACTATTATCTACGATGCCTTATTAATCTAAAAGATTTTGACACCGCCGAAAAATTCTTAAAAAAGGAACTAAAAAGAAATAAAGTTGATTTTTACCTAAAGATAGATCTTGGAATAATATATCATGAATCTAATAAACTTGAAGCCGCAGATAAGCTTTTCAATGAAGTTATTGAACAAGTAAAAGCTAATCGAAATCAAGTTCATAGCACTGCCATTACTTTTCTAAACAAACGCTTATTTTCATACGCAGAAAAGACATATCGAACTGGTGCAGAATACTTAAAAACTGATTTTAATCTCGAACTTGGTAATTTATTTTATTACCAGCGTGATTACGACAGAATGATGGATGCATATCTTGATCTACTTATCACTAGTTCAAATTCATTACGCAGCATACAATCTCGACTAACTTTCCTTATTGCCAATGATATAGACAACAGTGCTCAAAGCATTATTGAAACTAAAATACTTGAAAAGATGCAAGAATCCCCAGAAGCTGAGGCCATTTCTGAG
>CAYJBL010000066.1:2860-8929 GCA_964368115.1 uncultured Bacteroidales bacterium | reverse complement strand
TATAAACTAGGAATAATGAGGGAGAACCACAATCAAAAAAGTCATGTACTTAAACATATTTTAGCGAAAGAACAGTTTGAGCAATATATATTTCTAATCGAGAGCATTAAACAAGAATATATCTATTAGAAAAATTTGCTAATATTTTAAAAGGCGATTCCCTAAATCTGGCATCGCCTTTTTCTAAAACATCACATAAACAAATGTAAATATTTTATAATTTTGCATTATGCACGAAATTAACAGAAAAAAAATAATATTTGGAATACTTTTGTCGGTGGGTATAACAACAATAGTTACTCTATTACGTGCTTCTCTACCAAATTTCGATACAAAGATAGCATCTATAATATTAAGTTCTCTAGCACAGCAACTCACAACTTGGTTTAGCCTTTTGCTATTAATCTATTCAAAAAGCTTGCAAAAACTTATCAGATGGGAATCAATTCGCGGAATACTTAGTATTGCCATAGTCACTATTATGGTTTTTATTCTTATTACTTCTATTGAAGAAATAACTCCTAATAGACAAGCAAGAATTCTCAATTTTATGCGAATTGCTATTTGGACTATTATTTATTATCTTTTAATTATTTCGCAACGTTCGCTAGAAATACGTAAAAATGCAGAGTTAAAAGCAGCTCAAGCACAACAATTTGCCCTTGAAGCTCGCATATCCTCGCTACGAGAACAACTAAGCCCACATTTTATGTTCAATTCGCTCAATACTCTTTCATCATTAATCAGTGATGAGCGCGCACAATATTTTGTTGGACAACTTGCAAATGTTTATCGTTATTTGTTAGATAGTCGTGAACAAAGCACTGTTTCGCTAAATAAAGAAATAGAATTTACAATGTCTTACTGGCATATAATAAAAGAACGCTATGAAAGTGCAGTAGAGCTAAACATTGTGCTTAATACCGACAATGCAATGCAAAGAATCCCTCCTCTTGCTCTTCAAACTCTTGTCGAAAATGCAATAAAACACAATATCGCAACTGAAAGTCGACCTCTTAAAATTTCAATTCACGAATGTGAGGATAAAATTATTATTGAGAACAATTTTCAACCTAAAGCAACACAAGAAGACTCAACAGGTGTTGGATTATACAATTTGGCAGAACGCTATCGCCTATTTTTTGATAAGGAAATTGAGATCGAACGTACCGAAAAACATTTTACCGTAAAACTTCCTATTGTATGAATATATTAATAATTGAAGATGAAAAAAAAGCAGCAACAAGATTGTCTGAACTTATTTGTTCGATAGACGACACTGCAAATATTATTGACACTATAGATTCAATTGAGGCTGGAATTTCTTGGTTTGCAGAGAACAAAATGCCTGAACTAATATTCACAGACATTGAACTTGCTGATGGGGTCAGTTTTAAACTATTTGAACAAGTAAAAATTACTTGTCCAATAATTTTCACAACTGCATATAATCAGTATATGGTAAATGCCTTTGAAACAAATGCAATAAGTTATATTTTAAAACCTATTGCTCGCGAACAAGTGGAAAAAGCTTTAGAAAAATATCAGTCGATGTGCGAAGCTTTTGCGCAAAATACTAATTCTAAATTACAAAATCAACAAATTAAATCGTTATTAAAATTAATTGACAAAATTGAACCCAAACGTCACAAATCAACACTGATAGTCAATGTTGCTGAAAAGATAATCCCTATTTCGGCAAACGATATTGCTTATATTTACGCCACTAGCGCTGGGTTACAAATCACTACAACAAAAAATCAAGTATATAACTATAATTCAACACTCGACGAATTAGAGCAAGTGCTAGATGATGAAAAATTTTTTAGAGCTAGTCGACAGTTTATTATTGCTCGACACTCAATAGTTTCGATAGAGCGTTTTTTTAATCGTACTCTTGTTGTAAAACTTCAATATCAAACTCCTGAGCGAGTAAGTATATCTCGTCTAAAAGTCAAAATATTTTTAGATTGGATGGAAGCGATTACAAATTAACTTACGCCATAAAAAAACGGCAATTTAAATTTTCATAAATTGCCGTTTTTCTTTACTTTTCTATTGATTAGAATGGTAAATCGTCTCCATCCTCTTCTTCCATCATAAGTGGTGGAATATCATTTTCTGTTGGCAACGGTGGAGTATTTCCTGATACTGGTGTTCCCCCTGCTGACATAATTTCTATTTTCCAAGCTCTCAAATCTGTATACCAATTTCCGTTATACTCACGACTTTCTGGTTCAAAATAAACTTTTAAGGTATCTGATTCTGTCATAGAATTTAGATCCACTTTATCACCCCAAGTTACAAAACATATTTTTTTTGGATAATCACTTTGTATTTCAATAACAAAACTTTGTTTTTTCCATGCTCCATTTTTTCCTTCGCCTGTTACTGGAGGTAATAACTGAATTAATCTTCCTACTATTTCCATAATTTTCTTTTTAAGAATAAAAAAGTACAGAGACAATATAGTCTCTGTACTTTTATCAAAATTATCTAATATTTGCCTGAGCTGCTGCTAATCTAGCGATTGGCACTCTAAATGGAGAACAACTTACATAAGCTAATCCTGTACGATGACAGAATTCAACTGATGATGGTTCGCCACCATGTTCACCACAAATTCCTAATTTAATATCTGGGCGAGCAGCTCTTCCTTTCTCAACAGCCATTTCAACTAACTGACCTACACCAGTTTGATCTAAAACTTGGAACGGATCGTTTTTCAACAAACCTTTTTCTAAGTATACTGGTAAGAATTTAGCTGCATCATCACGACTATATCCAAAAGTCATTTGTGTTAAATCGTTTGTTCCAAATGAGAAGAATTCTGCACATTCAGCTATTTCGTTAGCAGTCAAAGCAGCACGTGGCACTTCAATCATTGTTCCAACTAAATAATCTACTCTTATTCCTTTTTCTGCAAAAACTTCTTCTGCTACTCTACGAATAATTTCTTCTTGCATTTTTAATTCTTTCACTGTACCAACAAGAGGAACCATTATTTCTGGTTTTGGATCTAATCCTTTTGCTTTAAGAATACATGCTGCCTCAATAATTGCGCGAGATTGCATTTCTGTAATTTCAGGATATGTATTTCCTAAACGACAACCACGGTGACCTAACATTGGGTTTATTTCGTGTAGTGCTTCAACTTTTGCTTTTATTTCTTCAACTGGCAAGTTTAGTTCTTTTGCCATTTCTTGTTGTGATTTATCATCATTCGGAGTAAACTCGTGAAGTGGTGGATCTAATAAACGGATAGTAACACCATAGCCATTCATCGCTTCTAAAATCCCTTCAAAATCTCCTCTTTGCATTGGTAATAACTTTGCTAAAGCTCTCTTTCTTCCTTCTTCGCTCTCAGCAAGAATCATTTCTCTAACTGCAATAATTCTTTCACCTTCGAAGAACATGTGTTCTGTACGGCATAAACCGATACCTTCAGCTCCAAATTCTGCAGCAATTTGTGCATCATGAGGAGTGTCTGCATTTGTTCTAACATTCATACGAGTATGTTTGCTTGCAAGGTTCATGATCTCACCAAAGTTTCCTTCTAAACTTGGAGTAATCGTTGCTACTTTACCTTCATATACTTCACCTGTAGAACCGTTTAACGATATCCAGTCGCCTTCTCTATATTCCTTACCATCAACTAATAATAAATCATGGCTCACTCTAATTCCAGCAGCACTTGATACACAGCATTTACCCATTCCGCGAGCAACAACTGCAGCATGAGAAGTCATCCCTCCTCTTTCTGTTAAGATACCTTGTGCTGCGTACATACCTTTTAAATCTTCTGGAGAAGTTTCACGACGAACAAGAATTACTTTTTCTGATGCGTCTTTACTTACAATTTCTTCTGCTTTATCTGCTGAGAAAACAACTTTTCCTGATGCTGCTCCTGGAGATGCAGGTAAACCTTTTGAAATTACTTTTGCTGCTGCAATTCCTTCAGGGCTAAATATTGGGTGTAACAATTCATCTAACTTGTTTGCATCGCAACGTAATAAAGCAGTCCTTTCATCAATAACTCCCTCTTGTAGCATTTCGATAGCCATTCTTACCATCGCAGCTCCAGTTCTTTTACCGTTACGAGTTTGTAACATCCATAGTTTATTATCTTGAATTGTAAATTCCATATCTTGCATATCAGAATAATGTTTTTCAAGTTTTGCTTGAACAGCAAATAATTCTTGATACAATTCTGGCATAACCTCTTCTAACGATGGAAATTTATCTTTTCTTTCTGCTTCAGACATTCCTGCGCGTTGAGCCCATCTTCTTGATCCTTCAAGTGTTATTTCTTGTGGTGTACGAACACCTGCAACAACATCTTCGCCTTGAGCATTAATTAAATACTCGCCATTAAAGATATTTTCACCTGTTGAAGCATCGCGACTAAAACATACACCAGTTGCAGAAGTTTCACCCATGTTTCCATAAACCATAGCTTGAACATTTACTGCTGTTCCCCATTCGCTTGGAATTTGCTCCATTTTTCTGTATAAAATAGCACGCTCGGTATTCCATGAATCAAATACTGCACATACGCCTCCCCAAAGTTGTTCCCATGGATCAGTTGGAAAATCACGTCCTGCATATTTACGAACTACTGCCTTAAATTTCTCTACTACTTCGTATAGTTCTTCTATTGTTAATTCATTATCAGAATCATATCCTTTTGCTTCTTTAATTTCATCTAAAACAACTTCAAAAGGATCGTGTTCGTTGCCTTCGGCTTCAACACCCATAACAACGCCACCATACATTTGAATAAAACGACGATAAGAATCGTACGCAAATTTTTCGTTTCCAGATTTTTCTGCAATTATTTTAACAGTATCATCATTCAAACCTAAATTTAATACTGTGTTCATCATTCCTGGCATAGAAACTCTTGCACCAGAACGCACAGATAGCAATAATGGGAAAGCTTCTCCTTTCGAACCAAATTTTGCATTTACTGTTTTCTCAACAAATTCAACTGCCGATTTTACTTCATCGCGAAGTAAATCAACCGCTTGTTCTTTTCCTAAGGAATTATATTCAGTACAAACTTCTGTTGTGATAGTAAATCCTGGAGGTACTGGCACTCCAATTAGATTCATTTCAGCTAAGTTAGCTCCTTTTCCACCAAGCAAATTTTTCATAGTCGCATTACCTTCAGCTTGCTTATTTCCAAAGGTATAAACTCTTTTTACTTTTGTCATTTTATTCTCGTGTTTATTACTTATTTCTATATTTTTCGCCTTTTTTCAAGGACAAACAAAAGTATAAAAAATATTACTTTTCACACCCATATTCTATCATTTTATATCAACATTTTTATTAACTAAATACGAAAATAATAACTCCCCTTACTGACGTTATATTCTAGAACTTTTTTAACATAAAACAAAAAGTGTGTATACAAATCCTAATATTCTATTTTCGTACCAAATATATTTTATACTTTTGCCAAAAGAAGTTAATAATATAATTGATTTATGTGCATAATTTTAAATATTGAAACATCGACAGAAGTATGCTCTGTCAGTATCGCAAAAAATGGGAAAATCATTGACCATCTAACACATAAACCTCATCCTAACGCTGAAAATAGAGCAGAACATTCAAAATTACTATCACTGTATATTGAAGACATAATGCAACATAACATGTTAAAACCGACAGATTTTTCAGCAGTTGCATTAAGCTCTGGTCCTGGCTCATACACAGGCTTACGAATTGGAGCAAGCACAGCTAAAGGGATTTGTTTTGGTGCAAATATTCCTCTTATTTCGATAAATAGTCTAAAAATTATTGCTGCAATGGCTATAATAAAATCTAATTCAAATTTCGATTATATTATTCCAATGATAGATGCAAGACGAATGGAAGTTTATTCTGCAGTATATGATTGCAATCTTAACGAAATACAAAAAACCGAAGCTACTATTATTGATATAAATTCTTTTGAAAACCTAAAAAATAAAACACTACTTTTATGTGGAAATGGCTCAAACAAATGTAAAGATGTTCTACAAAATGACAATTTCGTTTATATTGATGATATTTTTCCTT
>CAYJBL010000066.1:0-2850 GCA_964368115.1 uncultured Bacteroidales bacterium | reverse complement strand
AAATTCAAAAATCAAGATTTTGTCGATTTAGTATATTTCGAACCGTATTATTTAAAAGATTTTATAACCACAACCCCGAAAAAGATATTTTAAACGACTAAAACATGGCACGATATAATTTTACAAACGACTACAGCGAAGGAGCACATCCTGATATTCTAAAAAGACTTACTGAAACCAACTTAGAGCAACATAGCGGATATGGTGAAGATAAATTTTGCATTGAAGCTTCTGAAAAAATCAAGCAATATTTAAATTCACCTCAATCAGACATCCACTTTGTTGGCGGCGGTACTCAGGCAAATCTCATTTGCATTAGTGCTTTTTTAAAACCATACGAATCTGTAATTGCCGCTAAAACTGGACATATTGAAATTCATGAAACTGGAGCAATTGAATTCACTGGTCACAAAATTAATACATACGAAACTATTGATGGAAAACTAAAGCCAGAACAAATTGAACATGCCGTTGATTTTCACTATGATGAACATATGGTAGTTCCTCGTTTGGTATATATATCAAACACAACAGAACTAGGAACTATTTACACTAAAGCCGAGCTAGAAGCTATTTCAAATACATGCAAAAAGTTTAACTTAATACTTTTCATCGACGGTGCTAGACTTGGCGCTGCTCTTGTTTCTCCATCAAACGATCTCAGCATCGAAGAAATCAACAACTATGCTGATGCATACTATATTGGTGGAACTAAAAACGGTGCATTAATTGGCGAGGCAATTGTAATTAATAACCCCACGCTAAAAGAAAAATTCAGATATAATATCAAGCAAAAAGGTGCTTTATTCGCAAAAGGAAGACTTATTGGAATACAATTTTTAGAATTATTTAATGACAATAAATACATAGAGCTAGCAAAACACGCAAATAACATGGCAATGAAACTTGCTGATGGCATTTCAAACGCCGGGTACTCTTTCTTATCTGAACCTGTTTCTAATGCAATTTTTCCAATCTTCCCAAACACTGTTATTAAAAAATTAGAACCTTTATTTGGTTTTTATGTTTGGTCAAAAATTGATGATAACACATCTGCGGTAAGACTCGTTTGCAGTTGGGCTACTCTAGAAAGTGCAGTTGATGATTTTATAGAAAATATTAACTCAATTTAAACTAAATTTTAAACTAAAATAAAAATACCGCATATATTCTTTTTAATTTCATATTAATATTTTAGTTTTGTGTCTACGATTTTGTAAAATGAAACATAGAGAAATAATAAATATTATGACTTTTTCTCTCTTTCTTAATATCAAGAAAAGAGATTCGTTTTTGATATAATAATCCCCGATTATTATCGTTTTCAAACTATTGAAATAAAAAAATCAATACAATATTTAAAAGAATTATAAACAAAATAAAAAATAAATAATTATGGAATTACCATTTTCGGAACCTTATAGAATAAAAATGATAGAACCACTAAAACGCAGTACTAAAGAAGAACGCGAACAGTGGATAAAAGAAGCTCAGTATAATTTATTTAAACTAAGCAGCGATAAAGTATTTATTGACATGCTAACAGACAGTGGAACTGGTGCAATGAGCGACAGACAATGGGCTGCAATAATGACTGGTGATGAATCGTATGCTGGTGCTCGCAGTTTTTTCGAACTAAAAAACACAATCGAAAAACTTATGGGCTTCCCATATACTCTTCCTACTCACCAAGGCAGAGCAGCTGAAAATGTTCTATTTTCTGTATTAATGAAAGAAGGTAACATTGTTCCTGGAAACTCTCATTTTGACACAACAAAAGGACACATAGAATTTAGAAAAGCAAAAGCAATAGATTGTACTATCGACGAAGCTTTCGATACAACTCTTGATCATCCTTTTAAAGGAAACTTAGATCTTGTTAAATTAGAAAATGTTTACAAACAATACCCTAAAGAACAAATACCTTGTTGTATCGTAACTGTTACTTGTAATACATCTGGTGGTCAACCTGTATCATTACAAAACATCAAAGATGTGTATGCTTTAAGCAAAAAATATGACATCCCAGTATTATTCGACTCGGCACGATTTGCAGAAAATGCTTATTTTATAAAGATGCGTGAAGAAGCGTACAAAAACTGGACAATAAAAGAAATTGTTGCAGAAATGTATAAATATGCTGACTATGCAACTATGAGTTCTAAAAAAGATGGGTTAGTTAATATTGGTGGGTTCATCGCGTTTAAAGATGAAGAGACTTATCGCCAAGCTTGTACATTCAACATTATGTTCGAAGGCTATGTTACATACGGAGGAATGGCTGGTCGTGATATGGCTGCCCTTGCTGTTGGACTAGACGAAAGCACTGAATTTAGCTATCTTGAAACAAGAATCAAACAAGTTGAGTACTTAGGAAATAAACTTATAGAATATGGTGTACCTATTCAATTCCCTATAGGTGGACACGCAATTTTTGTTGATGCAAACAAAATTCTTCCTAATGTTCCTAAAGAACAATTTAGAGCTCAAACTTTAGGCATCGAGCTTTATATCGAAGGTGGAATTAGAGGTGTTGAAATTGGCGCTATTCTTGCAGATCGTGACCCTGAAACTCGCGAAAACAGATACCCTAAACTTGAATTATTACGTTTAGCTGTAGCGCGCCGTACATACACAAATAATCATATGGATTATATCGCTGCTGCTCTAAAAAACGTTTATGATAGACGCGAGCAAATCACTTCTGGTGTTGCTATTACTTGGGAAGCTCCAATAATGCGTCACTTTACAGTTGAATTAGAAAAAGCTAAATAATTATAATTTACATACCTAAAAATAACCTCAGCTTAGCACTGGGGTTATTTTTTATATTACTTATTTTCTTTTTAT
>CAYJBL010000065.1:4778-9055 GCA_964368115.1 uncultured Bacteroidales bacterium | reverse complement strand
GTGATCTCAAAAACAAATATGGAAATACTAAAAAACAATAAAAATATTGACGATTACGTTAAATTCTACGAACAACATTATATTACTAATTAATTACAGCAATCTATGAAAATAGTAAAAATATTGTGGGTCGACGATGAAATAGATCTATTAAGACCTCATATTATTTTCCTTGAAAACAAATCATATAAAGTCGATACTGCGACTAATGGCATTGATGCTCTTGCTAATGTTGAAAGTAATAATTATGATATTATTTTTCTTGACGAAAATATGCCAGGAATATCTGGTTTAGAAACACTGAATAAAATTAAAGATCTAAATCCTAATATTCCAATTATTATGATTACGAAAAGCGAAGAAGAAAATGTAATGGACGAAGCTATAGGATCAAAAATAAGCGACTACTTAATAAAACCAGTAAATCCAAAACAAATCTTGCTTACATTAAAAAAACATATACACAAACAGCAACTTATTACGGAAAAAACTACTTCAGCATACCAATCAGAGTTTGCAAAAATTGGTATGGAAATTAATGATAGTTTTTCACATGAGGATTGGATTGAAGTATACAAAAAATTAACACTCTGGGAACTAAAACTATCAGATTCTCAAGACAACACTATGGATGATGTGTTAAAAATGCAAATAAATGAAGCTAATAATAGTTTCACAAAATTTATTAAGAAAAAATATCTAAGCTGGTTCGATTTAAAAAATGATGAGAAACCCCTACTCTCTCCAAATTTACTTAGAGATAAAGTTTTTCCTATGTTAAAAAATGATGAAACGGTCATGTTTTTACTATTAGACAACCTTCGTTTCGACCAATGGAAAACAATAGAGCCTATTATCTCTCAATACTATACCGTAGAGAACGAGGATCTATACTATTCAATATTACCAACATCAACTCAATATTCAAGAAATTCTATTTTTTCAGGGCTTATGCCATCCGAAATCAATAAACTATATCCTGAATTATGGAAAAATGATGATGAAGAAGGAACAAAGAATATGTATGAAAAAGATATGTTATTATCAATGATGCAAAGACATAATGTAAAAACAGGTTTATACTTTGAGAAAATACTTGATTTAAAAAATTGTAAAAAAATTACAGATAATATCGATTCTATCTTGACTAATAAATTTATTTCGATTGTAATAAATTTTATAGATGCACTTTCGCATGCTCGCACAGATCAGAAAATGATTCGTGAACTAGCAAATACTACTACTGCATATAGAGAAATTACTAAATCATGGCTAAAATTTTCGCCTCTTTTAGAAATGTTAAAAGCTTTTTCAGAAAAAGGAATAACATTAGTGATCAGTACAGACCATGGCAGCGTAAGAGTTTCAGATCCAATTAAAATTGTTGGAGACAAAACTATAACAACGAATCTAAGATATAAACAAGGAAAAAGTCTCAAATATAATCCAAAAGAAGTATTTGAAATATTAAATCCAAGTGAAGCTTATCTACCTAAAATAAACCTAAGTTCAAGCTATGCATTTGCATGTAATGACAATTTTTTTGCTTACCCCAACAATTACAACCATTATGTAAAATATTATAAAGATACTTTCCAGCATGGTGGTGTATCTATGCAAGAAATGATAATTCCTGTTATCAAGCTTAAATCAAAAAAATAATATGCAAGAACTAAAAATTAACAATATTTCAGAAATACATAAAGTAGCAACTACGTTTGCCCTTACTATCGATACACATAAAATCATTGCATTTCATGGTGAAATGGGCGCTGGAAAAACAACATTTATTAAAGCACTTTGCAAAGTAATTGGCATTAACTCGGATGTAAGTAGCCCTACATTTGCTATTGTAAACGAATATGAAAGTGAGAAGTATAATACTGTTTATCACTTCGATTTTTATAGATTAGACAAAGAATCTGAAGTTCTTGATATTGGATTTGAAGAATATATAAATTCCGATTGTCCACTATTTATAGAGTGGCCAGATATTGCAAAAAATTTTCTTCCTGAAAATACATTACATGTTTTTATTACCGAAGAAGAGCTTGGCGAAAGATTAATTACTTATTAGCTCTATTCCATTGAAATGCAAGCCGTGGACTACCATCTTCAACATAAATAGTACCACAATTAATAAATTTATTTTCTATAATTTTCCTTTGCATCAATGTGTTCAATTCATGTGTATCAATTCTGATATTATCAATTCGCTGTTTACTCCAATTTAGACAAATATCAAGAATCCCCTTAATTTTTCCATTCGATGCGACACGATGAATTGTTGCATATGGTTCTGTATTCAACCATTTTCCATTTTCTATATTTGCATACGTTGGCTCTATTCCTTCGATATAGCAAAATGTACCAACAATATCATCATTTTCAACACATACCCAACAATGTAATAAGTCTATTTCTTCAAGCATAAGTTTTCTTTGAGGGTAATCGTTGTTCCACTGCACATGATTTCCATTCCTTTTCATAAACTCTTTTGCCGAAAATAATACATCCATTATTTCGTCAATATCGTTTATATGTGCTTGTCTTATTTTCATTGTTTTTGTAAAATAAAGAAAGAAAAATAGTATAAAATGCTTTATACTATTTTCAATGTGAAACTAAACAACACGATATTCAAATTTAAACTCTTCTAAATCTTTATTTGCTTGAACAATTTTGGTTTTTAAGTTTTCTTTAAACTCAGCTAATTTTAATGCTAAGCTTTCATCACCAGTTGCTATCATTTGTGCTGCTAAAATTGCTGCATTTTGAGCTCCATTTATCGCAACTGTTGCAACAGGAATACCTGGAGGCATTTGTACGATTGCTAATAAAGCATCCATTCCATCTAAACTCGCACTAATTGGAACTCCAATCACAGGTATTGGTGTCATAGCTGCAATAACTCCGCACAAATGTGCTGCCATTCCTGCTCCTGCAATTATAACTTTAACTCCTCTTTGTTTTGCATTTTTTGCAAATTCTTCAACTTGTTCTGGCGTACGATGTGCCGACAATGCATTTACCTCAAAAGGTATTTTTAAATCATTTAATTGATTTGCTGCTTTCTCCATAATTTTCCAATCTGAAGTAGAGCCCATAATTATACTTACTACTGGTTTCATTTGTTCTTTGTTTTATTTTTATGAGCGTAAAAATATCAACAATTTTTAATTAATCATAAATTTCGATTATTTAATATTTTTTCTTTCCTTTGAAAATTATTTTGAATACTGTATTAAACATGGAAACAATTCAAATTCTTGATAAAAAATTTGACATTTACATTAATAATGATCAAATAAAAAACAAAATCATAGACCTTGCAAAAGTCATAGATAATGACTTTCTCGATAAAGACCCTATATTTTTAGGTATTTTAAATGGCTCATTCATGTTTGCAGCCGAACTTTTTCAACATCTATCAATAAAATGCTCGATCTCTTTTCTAAAGTTATCTTCATACGACGGAACAGAATCGAGTGGAAAAATGAATCAACTTATTGGTATCAACGAAGATATAAAAAATAGAAATATTGTAATTTTAGAAGACATTATTGATACCGGAAATACACTTAAACATATTGTTGAAGAACTCGAAAAATATGACCCAAACGAAATAAAAATTGCAAGTTTACTTTATAAGCCAGAAGCATATAATAACTTACATAAAATTGACTACTATGCTTTCTCTATTCCTAATGAATTTATTGTGGGATATGGCTTAGATTATTGCGGTTATGGTAGAAATTTAAAACACATTTACAAAATAAAATAACAAAACACTATGTTAAATATTGCTCTATTTGGACCTCCGGGCGCTGGAAAAGGGACCCAAGCAAGAAAATTAGCTGAAAAATATAATCTTACATACATCTCGACAGGAGATATTCTGCGTCAAGAAATTAAAGAACAGACGCTTATTGGAATGCAAGCAAAAGATATTATTGAACAAGGAGAACTTGTTAGTGATGAAATAATTGTTCAAATTATTGAAGCTCGTATTAAAATGCAAAAAGATAGTAACGGTATTTTGTTTGATGGATTTCCTAGAACATACGCTCAAGCGTATATTTTAGACGGACTTCTTACAAAAATGAATATCAAATTATCTTGCTTACTTAGCCTTGAAGTGCCTAAAGATGTTCTTGTTGATAGAATGATGACTAGAGCTGAAAAAGAAAATAGATCAGACGATAAAAGAGAAATTATTGAAAATAGATTTAGAGAGTATGAAACTAAAACTATTCCCGTAATTGAATTTTATAAAG
>CAYJBL010000065.1:0-4768 GCA_964368115.1 uncultured Bacteroidales bacterium | reverse complement strand
AAATATTTCCCAATAGTAGGAACAGGTACAGTAGACGATGTCTTTGACCGTATTACAGATAAAATAGAGGAGATTCTTTCTGAAACATTATTAAATATTGTCTTCTATGGTTTACCTGGAGCAGGCAAAGGAACACAAGCTAAAAAACTTGCCAAAAAGTATAACTTAACATATATCTCAACTGGCGAAATGATTCGAAATGAAGTCGCAAATCAAACTGAGTTAGGTAAAATTTCTCAACCATTTTTAGAAACTGGTGATATTGTTCCTGACGATATTGCTATCAGACTTATTGAGCGAAAAATTGCTGAACACAAAAATGTAAAAGGTTTTATTTTTAAAGGCTTCCCATCAACACTTGTTCAAGCATATATTCTTGGTGGATTATTAAAAAAACGAGATACATCTGTTTCACTTGTAATCGAAATAAAAACAGATACAATACTATCAATCAAACGACTAACCAGTAGAGGTAAAACTGGAAGTGCTCGTTCCTATGATAAAGATATTGATACAATAATTCATCGCTTAGAAGTATTTAACGAAAAAAGTAGCAATATTTTAGATTTTTATAGACAAAATAATAAACTCATTAGTATAGATGGGAATGTTGATCCAGAAACATTACATCAAGATTTATCTTTACTAATAGAAAAAGCATTCAAAGAGATTAGAAAATAATAAATCCAAAAAAAGCGAGTAATATAAATATTGTTCGCTTTTTTTATAAACTTATTTTAAGATGTACAAATACAATTACCCACGTGCTCTAAATACTGTTGATATTATTGTAATTAATAGTTCAAAATATGTATTACTAATAAAACGTGCTAATGAACCATATTTGAATATGTGGGCTCTTCCAGGTGGTTTTATTGAAATGAACGAAGCTTTAATAGATTCGGCAATACGTGAACTGGAAGAAGAGACTAGCTTAAAAAATATTAAGCTAACTCAATTTAAAACTTATGGTAATCCAAATCGAGACCCTCGAGGACGCAATATTGCTACCGTATTCTATGGTTCATATGATAATAAATCAGATGCAAAAGCTGGAGATGATGCGTGTGATGCCATGTGGTTTGATCTAAACACGCTCCCTCCTATGGCATTTGACCATAAAGAAATTTTATATGATTTTATTAACGAAATCTTATAAAATAAAACTTCCGCTAATACTTTCGTAGTTGTATACTTTATTAATAATGTCTCCAAATAAATCACCAATAGAAAGTACTTTTATTTTATCAGATTGACCTTCTTTAATCGGAATTGAATTTGTTGTAATAAGTTCGACAATAGAAGATTTATTTATTCTTTCGTAAGCAGGCCCAGAAAGTATCGGATGTGTCGCAATTACTCTTACGCTTTTTGCTCCTCTATCCATCATAATATCAGAAGCCATTGCAATAGTTCCGGCAGTATCTACCATATCATCCATAACAATCACATTTTTGCCTTTTACATCCCCAATTATCATCATTTCGCCAACAACATTAGCTTTTTCTCGCGATTTATGTGCTATTGCCATATCACAACCTAAAAAATGTGAATACGCCTTTGCTCGCTTTGCTCCTCCCATATCTGGTGATGCTATTACCATATCTTCCAAATTCAAACTTTTTAAATATGGAACAAATAAAGTTGATGCAAATATATGGTCTACAGGAACATTAAAGAAACCTTGTATTTGATCAGCATGCAAATCCATTGTCATTACTCTATCTACTTTTGATGCTGTAAGTAAATCTGCAATTAACTTTGCCCCTATTGCAACGCGAGGTTTGTCTTTTCTATCTTGACGAGCAAATCCAAAGTATGGGATAACAGCAACGACTTTATAGGCCGAAGCTCTTTTTGCTGCATCTACCATTAACATTAGTTCAAGTAAGTTATCCGCTGGTGGAAATGTACTCTGAATTAGAAAAACAGTGCATCCTCTAACAGTTTCGTCTAAACTTGTAATAAATTCACCATCACTGAAACGAGTAACATTACTTCTCCCAAGTTCATGTTTTACATGTGAATCAGGTAATTTCTTATTATATCCATTTACTATTTCTTCGGCTAAATATTTGCTTGCCGAACCTGCAAAAAATTTAATTGGCGATTGCATTTTTTTGTTTGTTATTATAAATACTATTTATCTATTGTTATCATTCCTGCTGCCATTGTTTCATTTGTTGCTTCATCAATCAATATAAAACTTCCAGAAACAGGGTTATTTTTATAATCATCAGCAAATATTGGAGATGATGTTTTTATATTCACACTAGCAATGTCATTCATTCCTACTTCTTTATCTGAATAATTATTTTCTAATGTGTTAATATTAACTTTATAATTTATATCTCCTAGTATGCTTCTCACTTCATTGGTTGAATGACGTAAAATATATTTTCCTTTAACTTGCAAAGGCCTCTGGTTAAACCAACAAATTGTTGCATTTATTTCTTTTGTAACTTGAGGTTCATTTTCACTAATTGCAATCATATTTCCACGCGAAATATCTATCTCATCTTCAAGACAAATTGTCACAGAACTTCCTGATTTAATTTCATGTAATTCTTGTCCGTAATCTACGATACTTTTAATTTTAGTTTTTAGCATCGAAGGAAGAACAGTAACTGTGTTTCCTACCTGCATTTTACCGCCAGATAAGCGTCCAGCATATCCTCTAAAATCATGAAATTCATCCGATTGCGGACGAATAACATATTGTATCGGAAAGCGAACATATTTACTGTTATAATCATCTGCTATTCTTACTGTTTCTAATAGTTCTAGCAAAGTATTACCTTCAAACCAATTTAAGTTTTCAGATTTCTCAACGACATTATCTCCAAATTTAGCACTTATTGGAATTATATGAATATTCTTCACATTCAATTTGTTTGCTAATTCTGCAACATCTGCATGAATTTTATTAAATTTTTCTTGTGAAAAATCCACTAAATCCATTTTATTTATACAAAAAATTATATGTTTCATATTTAGCAAACTAGCGATATAAGTATGGCGTATAGATTGCTCTATAACACCATTTCTTGCATCAATTAGAATCACTGCTACATCTGCAGTTGAAGCTCCTGTAACCATATTTCTTGTATATTGAATATGCCCTGGAGTGTCTGCAATAATAAATTTTCTATTTGGAGTTGAAAAGTATCTATATGCAACATCTATTGTTATTCCTTGTTCGCGCTCAGCTCTTAATCCATCTGTTAATAATGATAAATCTACTTCGCTATTTCCTTTTCTTTTGGATGTTTCTGTAATGTGCTCTAGCTGATCCTCAAATATAGATTTGCTATCGTATAATAATCTACCAATAAGTGTACTTTTTCCATCATCTACACTTCCAGCAGTTGTAAATCTTAGTAATCCGATTTCTGGTTTATTTGTCATAATTTATATTTTCTGTTAAAATCGTTAAAGAATTTTATTTCCTAAACATTTCCACATAATTATTTACTAAAAATATCCTTCTTTTTTTCTATCTTCCATCGCAGCTTCGCTACGTTTATCATCTGCTCTACCACCTCTTTCTGTTATTCTAGATGCAGCAATTTCTGCAACAATCTCATCTAATGTATTTGCAGTAGAAAGAGTTACTCCTGTACAAGTTACATCACCAATTGTACGGCACCGAACATCCAATTCAACTACCGTCTCATTTGGTTTAAGTTGCATATAAGGAGCATAAGCCAACCAAATTCCATCACGTTCAAATACTTCTCGTTTATGGGTAAAATATAAATTTGGTAACTTAATATTTTCTCTCATGATATATTGCCATACATCTAGTTCTGTCCAATTACTAATTGGAAATACCCTAAAGTGTTCGCCCATATTTTTACGTCCATTAAAGATATTCCAAAGTTCTGGTCTTTGATTTTTTGGATCCCACTGTCCAAAGTCATCTCTATGAGAGAAGAATCTTTCTTTTGCTCTAGCTTTCTCTTCGTCTCTTCTTCCTCCTCCAATTGCAGCATCAATTTTATTTGATTCTATTCCTTCAAGAAGAGTCACTGTTTGTAGTTTATTTCTACTTGCATTTACACCTGTTTCTTCAACAACTTTACCTTGATCTATCGAGTCTTGGACATAACAAACGATAAGTTCTGCTCCAACTTCTTTTACCAAATCATCTCTAAATTGTATCGTTTCATCAAAGTTGTGTCCAGTATCAATATGCATCAATGGAAATGGAATTTTTGCTGGCCAAAATGCTTTTCTTGCTAAATGCACTAAAACGATAGAATCCTTTCCGCCAGAAAAAAGCAAAGCAGGTTTTTCAAATTGAGCAGCAATCTCACGCATTATAAAAATTGCCTCGTCTTCTAGTTGTTGTAAATGTTTACTATTTATTTTAAAATTTTCCATCTTTTTCTTTTTATTTTCCATGAGTATGCAATCCACACTCTTTTCCTGAGTTATTTTCCCACCACCATCTTCCAGCTCTGAAGTCATCATTTGGTCCTACTGCTCTTGTACATGGAGCACAACCAATACTTACAAAACCTTTATCATGAAGAGAATTATATGGTACATTGTTTTTGTTTAAATAATCCATAACTTGTTCTAGACTCCAGTCAAATAATGGATTCATTTTTAACAAGCCATAGCCTTCGTCATTTTCAAACATTTTCATTTGTGTACGGCCTTGAGATTGGGATGCTCTAATTCCAGTTACCCAACATTCATTATCTCTTAACACTCTTCGTAACGGCTCAACTTTTCTGATATTACAACATTCTTTTCTATT
>CAYJBL010000064.1:5274-9056 GCA_964368115.1 uncultured Bacteroidales bacterium | reverse complement strand
CCAAAATGGTAGAATTGTTGCAACAACTAGATATGAGAAATATTTTTCGAAAGAAAAACCAGATGTGGAAGAAGGTCAGTTGGTTGATGTAATGATTATCAATAAATCACAACTAGGTTATAATGCAATTGTAAATAATAAATACCAAGGTTTATTTTACGAAAATGAGATATTTGCTGTCCTAAAACCTGGTCAAACATTAAAAGCAACAGTAAGAAAAATTAGGGAAGATAACAAATTAGATTTGCGCCAGTATAGAAACGATGCAAATGATATTTCTAAATTCGAGGAGATGATCATTAATCATTTGAAGAAAAATGGTGGTTCAATGAATGTAAATGATGTTTCGGAGCCAGAACTTATTTATAAGGTGTTTGGAATTTCGAAGAAAAATTTCAAAAAAGCATTAGGTGCTTTGTACAAAAAAGAAATTATCGACCTTAAAACCAAACAAGTAAAGTTGTTGAAAAAAGATATTTAATAGAAAATTTCTTGCTACTTACCACAAAGAAACAAATATGAAAAATTCTCATTAGCAGAAGGGAAAGGTGTAACAATTATTTTTTGTTGATCGGCTCTTTTTTTTGAGTCTAATTATCAGATAATCAATCTAAAATAAATTTATTTTAGCATTAACTATATTTTTTAGTTGCGTAACTAAAAAATATAGTTATATTTGTATCTAAAATATTCAACAATGGAAAATATAACAAAATTAACACCGAAAGAAGAGGAAATAATGTTGCATTTTTGGAAAAGAGGAGCATTATTTGTAAAAGATTTTCTGACAGAATACGAAGATCCAAAGCCTCATATTAACACAATATCTACAATTGTTAGAGGCTTAGAGGCACGAGGGTTTTTATCTCACGAGGCATACGGGAGTACGTATAAATATTTTCCTATAATATCTAAAAAAGAATTTAACAAGCTTTCACTTAAGAGTGTTATAAATAAATACTTTAACAATAATGCACTTTCAGCAGTTTCTACTTTGGTAGAAGAAGAAAATATTTCAACTTCTGACCTAAAGGAATTGATAGAGCTTATTGAGAAATCTAAAAAATAATAATATGGCTAGTTTTTTTACATATATCATAGCAGTAGCAATTTGTATGGTACTTTTTATATTGATAAACAAATTGTTATTAGAAAAAGAAACATTTCACACGCTAAATAGATTTGGGTGGTTATTTGCAATAGCATTACCAATGTTATTTCCGCTTATTGATTGGAATGTATTTGTAAGAGGTTTTTTATCTACTTCGGTTTCGCCTTCTGCAGATTCAAATGTAATAATCTCTGATGCAATTGTTTTAGGAATTGAGGCTACTGATTCAGTTTTTAGTACATTTATTATATATATGATAAACATTTATATTATTGGCTGTGCTGTTTTTGCAGTGAAATTATTATTGTCGTATATTTCTTTATACAGATTGTTAAGGAATAATAAATCACTAAATGAGATTAAATATTTAGAAGAATTAGAAAGGAGTAAAAACAAGCTTAATTATAATAAGCATGTGAATTTAATCGTGTTAGATAAAAGTATTCTTCCGTTTAGTTGGATGAATAATATTGTAATATCAAAAGAAGACATTGAAAATAATGGAGAAGAAATACTAGTTCACGAATTAGCACATATCTATGAAAAGCATAGTTATGACATCTTATTTTTAGATGTAATTACTATTTTTATGTGGTTTAATCCAGCACTATGGATTGCAAGGAGAGAACTTACGCAAGTACATGAATATTCGGCAGATGCTTGGGTCCTAAAAACTGGTATCGATGCAAAACAATACCAGATGTTATTAATAAAGAAAGCTGTTGGTCAACGTCTCTACACTATGGCCAACAACTTTAATCACAGTAAACTTAAAAAAAGAATCACCATGATGTTAAAAAGTAAATCGAAAAAGTGGGCAATAGCAAAGTATCTTTATGCCCTTCCGTTAGCACTAATTACAGTTAGTGCATTTAGTAATTCAAATGTCGTTAATTTTTTCAATAAAATTGAAAGTGTCAAAGATAGTGAAAAAATATTTTCTAATGACTCTAAGGTTTTAAAATTGGGCGAAAGTGTAAAAGGGCTAGAAGTTCTTAATATACAAGAAGATTCTGTTGTAACAAAACCAGATGTTTTTCCTCAACCGCCGAGTGATTTTATGGAGTGGATGCAAAATAATGTAGTATACCCTCAAGAGGCAAGAGATAAAAGAATTGAGGGAAGAGTTTTTGTCGGGTTCGTTGTTGAGAAAGATGGTTCGTTGTCAAACGTAGGATTGAAAAAAAGTGTGCACCCTCTTTTAGACGCGGAAGCTTTAAGAGCAGTGAAGGCTTTACCCAAATTCACACCAGGGCAAAAAAACGGAGAAGCTGTAAGAGTGAATTATGTTTTGCCAGTGTATTTTAAACTAGAGTCACCTAAGCTAATACCAGAAGATAAGGTAAAAATAGAAGAAATAAAAGAGGAAACAAAGTAAACTATTGAATAAGCAAAAAAAAGTCGTTGCAAGAATATGGACCCATTGCAACGACTTTTTTTATTTATGTAATATTATTCTGAAATCTCAAATAAAGAGTAGAAATCTGTAAGTTTGTATTCCTCAGCTACTAATTTCATTTCTTCCCACATAGTTTCGTTAATTGGGACACCATTTTTAGTCCTTTCAATAAGTTGTTCGTATTCTTTTTCTCCAGCAGTATAAATACGGTCTTTTCCAGGCATTTTCTTTGAATTTCTTAGAGAGCGAAGAATGTCGCCAGTAGTTTTTTGAAATTCTTCTAATCCCATGAAATTTTCTACATTTATTGCAATAAAGAAATGGCCTAATCTGTAAGGTACTTTTTTGCCATCTTCAAATCCCAATAATGCTTTCATAAAATTTCCACTTTGCAAAGCAGATGATAATATTTCTACAACAGTTGCATAGCCATAACCCTTGTATCCTGCAATTTCTTCACCAATTCCGCCAAGTGGTGCAAGAGCAGCGCGTCCTTCAACTAAATCTTGTAGAACTTGTTCAGCATCTGTTTTCGACTCCCCATTTTCGTCAATTACCCAACCTTTAGGTAATTTTTGTTTGTTTTTTGCGTAGCATTCAAATTTTCCTCGTTGACTAACAGATGTTGCACAGTCTAAGAAAAAAGGAAACTCTTCGTCTGTTGGCATTACAAATGTCAAAGGATTTGTCCCAAGCATATTTTCAACGCCAAAAGTAGGAGCGGTAGATGGTCGAGCATTTGTTCCTGTTATCCCAATCATTCCAGCACGAGCTGCCATAAGTGCGTAGTAACCAGCAATCCCATAATGAGAACTATTTCTAACTGCTACCATACCCATTCCGTAAGTTTTAGCTTTGTCGATACACATTTGCATCGCTAATTTTGATGTAACATGGCCCATACCATTGTTTCCATCAATCACGGCAGTTGTGAAACTTTCACGTAAAATTTCAGGTTTTGTTATTGGATTAAGAATCCCATCTTTGATTCTGTCAAGATATATAGGTTTAAGTCTGTTTACTCCATGAGAATCAATCCCAAGTTTATCTGCCTCTAGAAGAACATCAGCAACAATTTTTGCATCATCTTCTGGTACACCTGCTTTTGTTAAAGCTTGAATTGAAAATTTTTCTAATGTTTGAAAATCAATATATTTCATATAATAGTGTTTTATTTTTTAGAGTGCGCAAGGTAGTATTTTTTTTGCTTATCCCAAAATAGTAAATAGAGTTATGTTTAAGTGTAGGTAATGTCATAATATTTAGACTTGT
>CAYJBL010000064.1:0-5264 GCA_964368115.1 uncultured Bacteroidales bacterium | reverse complement strand
ATTTTTCATGATTTTAAATTCTACACGTCTATTTTGAGCTCTACCTTCTTCAGTATCATTTGTTGCAATTGGAAATTCAAATGCGTGTCCGATATAGCTTAATCTTTCTGCAGAGATATTGTTTTTTATAAGATAATCGACAACTTCTTTTGCACGATTTTCTGATAGCTGATTGTTGTATTCTTGTGTTCCAATATTGTCGGTATGACCAGAGATTTCTATCTGCATATTTGGATTTTTATTAAGAATTTCTACGACGGTATTTAGTTCGGGATATGATTCGGGAAGAATGTTTGATTTGTTATGTTCAAAGAAAATATTTCTTAAGACAATTTTTGTCCCAATTTGAGAGCGCATAAGTTTTATATCAATGTTTATTTCTTTGTATTCAGAACTGTCAGGGATGTTAAAATTCTCGGAATGGAATAGATAGCCTTCTTTATTTACGTTTAAACCATAATTTTTACCAGATGGCAGGTTAATAATATATTTTCCGGTTTGGCTATTTGATGTAAATTCAGCAACAGAATTACCAGAATTATTGTCAATAATATTTATTTGAGCTTCGATAGGGTATGTAGTTTGACTATCAGAAATAATGCCCTTTACTAGAGTAAGATAAACATTATTTGATTTTGTCTTGTTTTCGTGAAATTTAATTTCATAAATATCATACAAACCTTTTCCTTCGGGGCGGATAGAAGCGTAGTAAGCATTTTTGCCAGAAGCATCAGTAACAAAAAAAACATCGTCGGCAGGTGTATTTATAGGATAACCAATATTTATTGGTTTTTGCCATTCTCCATTTTCGTCTTTTACAACTTTGAAAATATCGTATCCTCCCATTGTATTGTGCCCATTAGAGCTAATGTACATAGTTTTTCCATCTGGATGTATAAATATATCAACTTCGTCGTATATCGTATTTATTGTTGGGCCAATATTTTTAGGTTTCGACCAATCTCCAAATTTATTTTTTTCAGAGTAGAAGATATCTTTTCCTCCAATTGTTGTTTCGGGATTATCGCTGATAAAGAATAGAGTTTTGTTGTCGTACGAAAAGCAAGCCTTAGATTCGTGTGCACTAGAATTAATATTATTAGAAATATTAACAAGTTTTGACCATCTACTACCTTTTAAAGTCGAGGAGTAAATGTCGCCACCATTAATATCCATAAAAACTAGAAGGGTTTGTCCATCAGGTGATAATCCAATAATTGCATCGTGTGATTTTGTATTTAGTGGAGGCCCAATATCACGAGCTTTTGACCATCCACTAGGAGTTTTATTTGTCTCGTAAATATCTTCGTAGTACATATTGTCCTCCGCTATTCTTCCGCCAGTTGTTCCTTTTCTGCGCGATGTGAAATACATTTTTGACCCATCAGAAGTTAACATTGGAGAATATTCTCGAAATTCTGTATTCACGTTATCTCCTAAGTTTATAATGTCTACGTCAATAGTGTCATTTAATAATTTGATACCATTTTCACATTCGTTGATGAATTTTTCGACAATTTCCAGATTTTTAGGGTTTGATGATAAATAAAGTTCAAAAAATGATTTCGCTTTTTCAAATTTATAATCAAGTTGATAAACTTGTCCTAAGTAGTAAGTGATTTCTTCATCAACTTCAGGATTAAGGAGATATGCTTTCTCAAAATATTTTAAGCAGTCAAGTTTATTTATTGTATTAAAATAGCAAGTTCCGATTTTGAAATTAAGCTCAGAATTATTAGGATTAAATTCATTAGCCTTAAGATATAGGGGCAGGGCTAATTCATATTTATCGTAATATTCAATATAAATATCTGCTTCGTCAATTTGATCTTTTGCAATTGATAGTTCGTTGGTTTTATCCTTGAAATTAGATTTGTTAAACTTTATATCTTCCTGTGCGAAAGATTTTTGTATCCCAAAGATATATAGAAGAATTACAAAAGTAATGAACAGTTTGATATAGTAACTATAAGCTATTTTCATATTATGAGATTACTTTTCGAATCCGATAATTTTAAATTCGACTCTTCTATTTTTTTGTCTACCTTCTTCTGTATCGATTGTAGTAATAGGAGTTAAGTAAGATTATCCTTTATAATTAAGTCTGTCTTTGTAAATACCTTTATTAATAATATAATTTACTGCCGATTTTGCACTATCTTCTGATAATTTTGTATTAAACTGCAATCCACCGATATTATCAGTATGTCCACCAATTTCGATTAGCATATTAGGATATGCTTCAAGTAGTTTTACTAGATTGTTTAATTCTGGAAATGATGTAGTATGAAGAGTAGCATCTCCTGTGTCGAAGAATATATTTTTAAGAATGATTTTGGCGCCAGTATCAATGCTCGACATTGATATGTCATTTATTATTTCTCTAAATGCCGTAGCAGGAGGAACATTAACATTTTCGCTATAAAATAAATAATCTTCTGCTTTTACAGCAATACCATAATTTTTTCCAGACGGAAGTGAAACAATATATTTACCTGTTTTACTATTTGATTTTGTTACAGATACTAGTTCGTCTGTTTCGTTGTCAATGATTTCTATGCTAGCACTTAGTGGTTTATCTGTTTTAGCATCGGCTACAATCCCTTTCATAATTGTAACACATATTTTTTTAGAGTTACTTTTTTTAATATCTACTTTTTTATCTATTTTTTGGTCAATTTTTGTAGAATCAGCGGCTAATAGTTCATCATCTGTTCCAATAATAATAGGTTTTTCTGATCCTAAAAATGTAATCCTATATATATCGTGAAATCCAAACCCATCTTCTCTTACACTAGAATAGTATGCGTACCTAGCATTTCCTGCAACAACAAAATATAGGTCATCGTCTGGACTATTAATTGGGTAACCAATATTTACAGGTTCTTGCCAATTTTCATCTTCGCCTTTTTCGCTATAAAAAATATCGTATCCGCCCATTCCACCTTCGCGTTTTGAACTAAAATATATTGTTACACCATCAGGGTGAATAAAGATACCTTCTTCGTCGTATTTGGTATTTATGATAGGTCCAATATTTTTTGCTAAGCCCCAGTCGCCTGTGCTGTCTTTTTTTGATACGAAAATATCTTTTCCACCAAAAGATTTATTGCCATATCCATCTGTTGGTCTATCGCTAACAAAGTATAAGTATTTACCATCATAAGACAATGATGCAGATGTTTCATGAAAAGGAGTGTTTATATTTTTATTTAATTTTTTGGGATTACTCCATGTTTCTCCCTCTAGCATACTTTCAAATATAGCTCCGTTTGGAATACCTTGAAAAGTGTATAATGTTTGTCCATCAATAGAAAGCCCTACTACAGCTTCGTTTTCAGGAGAGTTTATTTCAATAAGGTTTGCTGCCTTTTTCCATTTACCATTTACAAAATGAGAAACGAATAAATCTTCATCATATCCAGCGTCATTAGCAGTAGGAGTGGAGTATGGTGTTAGTCGTGGTGAAGTAAAAATAATTACAGACTCGTCAGTACTAATTGCTTGAGCATACTCTGGGTATTTCGAATTAATACTTTTACCTAAGTTATCAATGAAAACTCTTACAGGCTCATTTATTAATCTCATACCTGTATGACATTCATTTATTTTTTTATCAGCAACAGCTTTTATTTCAGGATTTTTAGAATCTTGTTTGTATTTTTCGTAAAAAACGATTGCTTCTTCAAATCTATAATCGAGTTGATAATATTTTCCAATTAAGAAATTGATGTCAGAAGCAACTTCATTGTTGGCTTCATAGGCTTTGTATAAAAATTCGAGTGCTTTATCTTTTTCTGATGAGTACAAATAACAAACTCCAATTTTATAATTTAGTTCAGGGCATTTTTTGTTATATCTGTAAGCAACCATATAATGTTTAAGAGCTTGGTTATATGCGCTTTTTGTTCCTATTATGTATGATTTGTCTCCGTTCTTTATCTCAGAGCGAGCGGCAGCATACCCTCTTTTCGAAGTTTTAAATGTTTTTTTAGGAATTTCAATATTCATTTGTGCATATGTAGAGTTTATACATAGTGCAAATAAAACAGCGAATAAGATTTTTATAAGTTTTAGCATAATGTTATGGGTGAGCATTGCAAATATTAGAATAATCATCAATTATATTTAATCCAAGGTCACTAGCTTTACTCCAATCTTGACACGCTCCTTCAATATCTCTGTTCATTTCCTTTGCATTTCCTCGATGTAAATATGCGTAAGCATAGTTAGGATTAAAATTAATTGCTGAATTATAAGCTTCAATTGCTAGAGCATAATCACCTAGTTTGTAGTAGCACAATCCGATATTATTATATGCAACGTAGTGTTTGTTGTTAATTACTAGGACATCATTAAACATTTCTAATGCTTCTGCATATTTTTCTTGATCGAAATAGCAGATCGCTTTGTTATTTATTGCAAAAGTATATTTAGGATCTATCAAAATAGCCATATCATATGCTTTTATGGCTCCTACATAATCTTTAGTAAGTCGCTTTGTACTACCAAGATTATTATATAATTGAGAACTATTAGGATTTAGTTCTAGAGCTTTGTAATAGTCATTAATAGCACTTTCATAGTTTTTTAACATGCGGTATGCAGAAGCTCGGTCGTTATATATTGTATAATTATTATCGTCATATTTAATGGCTTCTGTATACAATTCAATAGCTTCATCATATTGTTCTGCGTAAAACCTTAGCTTTCCTAAAACATTGTAAATGTCAAAATTTTTGTAGCCTTTTGATAGCGCATCCTCAAATGAATTTGTAGCATCTTCATAGTTTTTTATGTGAAAAGCACTATAAGCTTTATAGAATAAAACCTCCTTATTGTCAGGGAATTTAGAATGATAAACATTAAAGTCATTATATGCAGATAGATAATCTTGTATATGAAAATAGCAGTGTGCTCTTCCTTTGTATGCTTCTATCATAGCAGTATCTATGCTTATAGCTTGCGAGAAAAATTCAATTGCAGTTAAATGATTGCCTTGTTCTGCTAGTGTAACAGCGCTATTATAGATAATTGAAGTTTCTTGATTCTTGTCAGAAGTTTGTTTGGTAATATTGTCATTAGTTGCAATGTTTATATTTACAGCAATATCGGATAACTCAGTTATTTGTTTTGATACAGAGTATTGTGAAATACTTGTGAAAATAATAAAAAGAATTATAGTTATAGCATTATAGTTCATAGTTTTATGCTTTTAATAACAAATAATATGCCTAATCTTCATTAGATGATATACCGTGACA
>CAYJBL010000063.1:6051-9322 GCA_964368115.1 uncultured Bacteroidales bacterium | reverse complement strand
GGTGGAGATGATCGGGATCGAACCGACTACCTCTTGAATGCCATTCAAGCGCTCTGGCGAATTAGCGGTAAAACGACCCTGAGTTTTTGTAGATCATAATTGTAAGCTACAGGCTGTTATTCTCTGCATTATCCTCGCTACTCAGATCATTACAAAAAAATGCTATCAATTTGTTATCGGTTAAGTTAGTATATATTATTTTTGTGAATCATTTGTCAATTCATTTAAATCGTCAATTAAATCAGTTATAACTTTCTTTTCATCTGCTGATAAACTTTCTTTATCAAACTCTACTTCTATTTTAGTATTTTCATATATTTCTTTAACTAATAGAGCATAAGTAAAGTCATTTTCACTATCTTTTATTTTCATTTTAATTTCGTTATCTAATTTACAAAAAAACAAGGTCATACTTCTTATACCTCTCTAAATGATTTCATATTATATTTTTTAACTCTTTTTTTAATTGCAGGTTTTCCGCCATCTGTTATTTCAGCAACGTATTCTAATGTCGGCTTTCCGTCAATCATTCCTTCTAAACAAGCAGATCTAATTCTAATATTCCCATCATTATTATGGCAAACAATAATATTTTGTGCGTCTCCCAATATAGGTATTGTTGCATTGTGCGATACTAATACTATCTGTTTCTCACCTTTAACCTTTTTAATTATTGATATTAACTGCCTGTTAATATAGTCAGTCGCTAAATTGTCTTCTGGTTGGTCAATAATAATAGGCGCTCTATCTAGATTATACCCTAACACCAAATCTAATAATATTGCAGATTTCCACCCCGGGCTTAAAGATTCAAAATTTCGATTATCATTTGTTACTATTTTATACTCTAATTTATTTACTTCGCATATTCTATCATAAACTTTTTTCACAAAATCATTATAATTTTTAACCTTTGGCCGATCAGAAAATCTTTCTTTAAACAAACGCTCTGGTGTAAGCTCTGAAAGTTTTTGAATTTTGAAATTTAACTTTAAATGATCATTTATGGCATTTATTAAAGTTGCTTCAGAAATTTTAAAATTATTTTCTATACTTAATTTATGACCATTAACATCAATGTTTCGTGTTTCATAACTCACATCATAGTTGGAGAGTTGCCTTATTGTTTCACTAAATATGTTATGGCTATTAATATAGTCTTTAATTGTATTTATTAAAGTTTTCTTATCTCTAATTTTTTGAGCATTTTCTCTATTTTTATCTGTAATCCTACTATCTTCTTGTCGTAGATGTTTGTCAATAAGTTCTTTTATTTGAATATTCTTTTCTGATATTTTTTTTGCAGAATCTAATTCAGATTTGATTTTTAATATTTCGCTTTCACACGAATTAACTAATTCATTATTAATTAAAAATAAATGCAGCTCATCTAAAGATTTTATATATTCATCATACTTTACTTTTGAAATTTTTAGTTTTTCAAAACTTTCTAATTTGACTTCAAAACTCTTTAATATGCTATTATCAACTTTGCCCATTACTATTAATCTTGAAATTGTTGGAATTTTCTCAAATTTTTTTATCTGTGTTTCAATTTTATTAACGCTATCAAGCAATGTTTCTAATAACTTTTTCAAACTACTCATATTGGTTCTGATATGTTGATTCACATCATCATCTTCTGGAAAAACATTTTTTATTATATCAATGTCGCCAATATTCTTTTCTTTATCTTGTAAAATGTTAACTATAAAATTTTGATTTATATAGTGTGGTATCATTTTAGCTTTATACTCAATTTCTGCTGCATTAATATTGAATTTTTTATATTTACTGTGTTCAAAATTTTGTGAAATCCCACAGTACAAAATATCCGCTAACATTGTTTTCCCACTTGATGAACCACCTATTATAACATTAAGACCTTGTGTTAAGTTGATATCAATATCTAATTTATCATTTTTAATGAAAACCCCTTGAATATATTCACTGAAATTTTCTTTTGGCTCCTTACCATAAAACAATCGTGTGCTTTCAGACAAAGATAATCTAAGTCCTGCAAAAGTTGGTTCAGCATACATCCACGTAGGAACAAATTCTTCTTTTGTCTTAACTTTTGTATTTGGATAGATATTAGGATTATAATTATCTGAACATGTTACTAAATTTATGAATTCATTTACACCCAATTTTGCAAAATATAAAATTGTATCTTCAATTCCCTTATTGCTTCTGGATGTAAATCCATCAAATTGATTATAATAAATACTTCTTTCTAATGTTGTATCAAAACTTTTACCTTTAACGATTGACTTATCAAATGTCCTATGTGACTGTCCACCATGTGGCAGCATTATATATTCATATTCATCGAATTCAGTTGTAATAACTTCAATATTATGAATTCTATCTTCACCAAACACTACCATTTTATGTGGGTAAAGCCTATCTAAAATAACATTAATTTTATCGATATCAGTTTCATTGATACTACTATTAAAAATCATATGGCAATGATATGGTTCAGCACTTTCATCTTTAGATATATGAAGTTCAACACCTAACAGTAAACAAACATTCGGATAATCTTTCTTGATACCTAAATAAGCCTTTTTATTAATTGTATTATGATCTGTTAAAGAAATAAGAATAGATTTGCCCAAGGCCTTTTTTTGTACATTATCAATTAACATATCATAATCATAGCTTGATACTATTTGATCAGCATTTTCAGATGTATGAATATGTATATCAGTATATACAGGCTTCATATATGCTCCTTTCTAAAATTTTCATTAAACTTGATTAATATAGTTTAATCTTTTCTGATGGATAGTTTCAACTTCTCCTACAACAGCAGTATATGCATATATTCGAATTGATTTCCAACCCGTAACCAAACAGCCCCATTCGTTCAGAGTCATTTTTTCAGAGTTATATTCAACATATTTATCATCTAATAACAATGCATTTTCCACTTCTGGGTTAACTGTATTATATAACATTGATCCCACGCTAATAATTCCAGCTTCAATCAATTCTTTCATTTTCGGAAGATTAGATTCTGTCTTTTTGATATTCCCAATTTGAATATCAGAAATATCAATTTTGGGATTCGGTAAACATTTATCTATTATAAACTCCACTATATCATTAGAGCGTTGAACAACACAATTAAAAGTATTAAAATCTTTATTTTCTGATAATTTTAGAACATCATTTTTTCGGCTAGAATTTTTATCCCTATAAAACAACCTAAGATTCCCTATTAAATTAAGTGTATTTCTAACAAATAAATCGTAATCCATTC
>CAYJBL010000063.1:5374-6041 GCA_964368115.1 uncultured Bacteroidales bacterium | reverse complement strand
ACGCTTCAAAAAGTAGAAATGCTTTATCGTAATGCGTCTTATCGTTTTCTGTAGCTTCATACAGTGATAATAATGCAGCTGTAGCTTTTTTACTTTGTGTATATGCATCTATACTTTTCAAATCACTTTTAAGCTTTTCCGGAGTAAGGCTTTGCTTTATAAATTCAGCTGAAATCATACTTTCAATTGCATAAGTTGATATTTTACCAGAGTCATATATCTCATTCATAATACCTGAAAACATAGTGATTACATCTTTGCTATCTCTATTGCTGATTGTAAGAAATTTCAACATAAAACTAACCGTACTTGATACAATCTTTATCAGTTCGTCTTTTGTCAACTTGTTTTCTGAATAATCAACTAACGCTCTAAAAAATAATGGTTTTGGGTGCTGATATGCAATGCTATTATATATTTGATAATAGAATTTGAACTTATTATTTTTAATTAAATCATCAGCTTTTTCAGTTGAAACAAGCATATTATAATATTTAACTTTAGAATACATATCATCTAACAAATTTTTTAATGCTTTCGATATTTGAGTTTCGCCAAAATAAAGAAGTAATTCTCTTTTGCTTATGGCTTTAAAATTGATGATATTTATATTCTGTCTGTAAAATGATAGATAAGCTTTAATGTATGTATACAAATAATCATATAA
>CAYJBL010000063.1:1897-5364 GCA_964368115.1 uncultured Bacteroidales bacterium | reverse complement strand
TTCTCCCCATATCTTTAGATAATAATCATATGAATCTTCATCTAGCTGCGAAAATATATATGTTTTAATCAAATCAATTTCTTCAAGTTTTTTACCTTTACTATTAATTGATTCAAACATAGAAAAGACCTTGTTTTCGTTGCAATTTGCTTCAATTACAATAAACTGAATATACTGTAAAATATATTCTGAAAAATCCAAAATTTCATCTTGATTATCATAAGAAATTTCGTTTTGAATTTTCTTATATATACAGTTAAAGTTGTTAAAAATTCTTTTTTCGAAATTTGATTTAATATCATATTTTTCGCAATATGTTAAAACTTCTTTGGGAAAATCAAAAATATAGTTATACAAATCACAAACGCAGCTTTTCTCTATACTATTTAAATTCACAGTTTTTAATTCTTTTTGGTATTCGCGCTCTATGTATTTCCATAGAAGTTTTTTGATGTTAATTAAAGTTTCATCTTTTTCATCTACACCTATTGAAGTTGATAAGCAGTACAATGCCAATAACACCAAACAAAAAGTCGTAATTCTTTGTTGCCCATCTATTATATCGTATCTTTGAATTAGTCCCTTTATTTTTTCATTTTTGTTGTAGACAATAATATTCCCAGTATAGTAGCCATCATATTTATTATTAGAGTTATAAGCACATATAATATCATCTAACAATACTTCTATCTGCTCAGTATCCCATGAATACGGTCTCTGGTACACTGGTATATCATAAATTGGTTTAAATAAGTTCTCTAAATTCCACAAATTTGGTTCAAAAATTTTATTTGACATTTTTTCTCTCCTTAGAAATCAATATCGTTTATTTCTACAATAAAAACATATAAATATCATACACCAAAATTTGTCAAACTTCAAATACTTTGGACAAATTTCAAACTATATTAATCACATAATTCTATTTGACTTTAGTCCAAAAACAGGTTATAATTAGTCTAAAATTATTGTGAGGGAAGTAAAATGAAAGAGCATCTTATTTATCTTGATTCTTATGTTTTACAACAAGATATGAGAATTAGAATGCCTAAATGCATTTTAGAAAACACCAATGCTATTAAAGGAAAAACTAAATTTGGTATTTATCTTGATAGCAAAACAAACTGTTTAGTTTTAAAACCAGAACCCCAAGACGAGGAGAATACAAAATGCGATTTATAGGTTGTAAAACTCTATTATTAGATAATATTAAAGAAGTTATTGATGATAACGTTTCAGAAGCTGAAACATTTTGTGATATCTTTTCTGGAACATCTACTGTTGCAAGGCACTTTAAACAGTGGTACGCTGTTTATTCAAACGATTTGCTTTATTTTTCATATGTATTGCAAAGGGCAACTATTAAGAATGATGTAATTCCGACTTTTAAAAATTTATCACAACTTGGAATTAGTGATCCTATAGATTATTTTAATTCTATCGATATAAGTGATATGGAAGTTTTGAGTAAAGAGAAAAGATTTTTTCAAAACACTTATGCACCTACTGGTGATAGAATGTACATAAATGATGAAAATGCACTTAAAATTGACTTTAGCCGAAACACCGTAGAGGATTGGTATAATAACTCACTGATAAGCGAAGACGAGTATTTCTATTTAGTTGGTTGTATCGTAGAGGGTATCCCTTTTGTTTCTAATATCTCAGGTACTTATGGTGCATATCACAAACAGTGGGAAAGACGTTCTTACAAAAAGTACGAATTATTCAGGTTACCTGTAAATAGTAATAACAAATCGAATATGTGCTATAATCAGGACGGCGTAGAACTTCTAACCAAAATAAGTGGAGACATACTATATGTAGATCCACCATATAATGCTCGTCAGTATTTACCTAATTATCATGTTTTAGAAACAGCTGCAAAGTATGATTCCCCTGAAGTCCGAGGTGTAACCGGGCAGCGTCCATACGAAGATAATAAATCATTATTTTGTTTAAAATCAAAAGTATGTGAAGCTTTTTCAATGCTTATGAATAATGCAAAGTTTAAACATATAATACTTAGTTACAGCTCTGATGGACTAATGACAGTAGAGCAAATCGAAGAAATTATGAAGAAGTATGGTTCGAAAAATACTTTCAAAATTTATGAAATACCTTATCGTAGGTATAAAAGTAGAATTCAAAAAGACAAAAAAGAGTTAAAAGAGTTTTTATTTTATATTGCAAAGGATATTTAAACTATGAAATTTGTAAAATCTCCCCTTAATTATACTGGTGGGAAATATAAGCTATTAAATGACATCCTACCTGCCTTTCCGAGTAATATAGATACTTTTATCGATCTATTTGCAGGTGGATTCAACGTTGGAATCAATGTTAACGCAAATAAAATCATTTGTAACGATCATATATCTTATTTACTTGAGCTTTATAGTTATTTTGAAAAAAACGAAACACATTTACTGTTAGATGAAATTAAAAATCGAATTTCAGAGTTTAATCTATCTCAAACTAATGTTGAAGGGTACAAACTTTTTAGAGAACGTTATAATTCAGAAAAAAAAACTCTTGATTTATTTATTCTAACCTGTTTTGCTTTTAATCATCAAATTCGTTTTAACAATAAGCATAAGTTTAATACACCTTTTGGTAAAGAACGTAGTAGCTACAATTCTAAAATAGAACAAAATTTAATTCAATTTACTTCTATTTTAAAGAAAAAAAATATTGAATTTAGCAACAAAGACTTCTTGCAGGTTGATTTTTCTAACCTCGGTGCAAATGATTTAGTATATTGTGATCCACCATACTTAATCACAACTGGCTCATATAACGATGGTAAACGTGGTTTTAAGGATTGGAGTGAAACAGAAGAATTACAGTTACTCAATTTACTTGATTACTTAAATGAAAACAATATTAGATTTGCATTGTCCAATGTTTTATTTCATAAAGGACTATCTAACGATATTTTAATTGAATGGAGCAAAAAATATAATATTATGTATTTAGATAAAACATATGCAAATTGTAATTATCAGTTCAAGGGAAAAAATGCTAAAACGGTGGAAGTTTTAATAACAAACTATAATCCATTTAGAGAAGGAAGTAATATATGCGCACAATTAAAAATGTATTAAATAAAGACCATCTCAAAAAACACTTATCAGATATAAACATTGATGATACAGATTGTGTTATATCCGAAATTGAGAAATCAATCAAAGCAATCATTAGTTCACATCAAAAAAAAGAAGTTATAATAGAAGAAAGTGCTCAAAAGTTGAAAGTCATATATCCCGAATACGATAAGCTGAATCTTCCTAATTGGGTGACAGAAGACATAGATAATGCATATATAATAGGTCCAAGCGAACAAACTGTGCTTCTTCCAGATGGGCGAAAATATCAATTGAACAATCCTTTAAACCATCTTTCAGGTGCTGAATGGGTTTACTTTACCAATTCAGTAATAAACACAAGGTATCTAACTACTGGAA
>CAYJBL010000063.1:1509-1883 GCA_964368115.1 uncultured Bacteroidales bacterium | reverse complement strand
TCATAAAATAAGAAAAATACATCCTACACCTAAGCCACCAACTTTAATGAGAGATATTATTGAATTTTTCACAAAAGAAGATGAAATTGTTTTAGACTATTTTATGGGGGTAGGTGGTTCTCTTCTTGGTGCAAGTATGTGTAATAGAAAGGCAGTTGGAATAGAACTTAACCCTAAGTATGTAGATGCGTATAGATTGGCTACCAAAGAAATGGGATACAAAGAACACCCTACTCTAATTGGAGATGCATTAAAAGCATTATCAAACAAATCGAACATGAGCAAGCTGCTGAATCAAGAGAACGTAAGTCTCGTACTCATAGATCCGCCTTATGGTGATATGATGTCTAAGCCTAAGACTGGTGCGGATATGA
>CAYJBL010000063.1:0-1499 GCA_964368115.1 uncultured Bacteroidales bacterium | reverse complement strand
AAACCACATTGAATAATACGGTATGCCGATTTGGGAAACTGGATTTTTTCAAATTTTTAGAAACTCTTAAAAAATCTGTTGAATTATCAATGCAATATTTAAAAAAAAGAGGGCATATTGTTGTTTTTATCAAAGATTTACAACCAAAAGGTAAAGAGTTAAATCTTCTGCATTGTGATATAATTAATAAGCTAAACGAAATAGAAAATCTAAATTATAAGGGTCTTAAAATTTGGGCAGACCAAACTTCAAAACTATTCCCTTACGGATATCCATTTTCATTTGTCGCTAATCAAATTCATCAATATATACTTATATTTAGAAAAGAAAAATGAGAGCTATAACAGCTCTTATTTTTATCTATATAGCATCTAATGCCACGAATATGTCTTTAATGTATTGAGGTGCAACACTATTTATATAAACTCCACCGTTGCTGTTAAGATATAGAAGAACTGAACCATGCAGATATTCTGTATTTGCATCTCCACCAAAAATACTTAACCACCTTTGGATATTAACTCCTACGTATTTAGGTTTGATAAATTCATTTTCAATACTATCATAATATTGGATTTCTTCTATCCCTTGATTTATTGTTGATAATTGTTTCCCCTCTATCAATAGCACTTCATTTTCTTCAGAATTATATAGTACTAAATCTGGTATATATAAATTTTCACCACTACAGTCCTTTTTCGGCAATGCAATCATCTCTTTTCGTGGAGTTATAAAATATCCACGCTCACAACCTGCATGATTTTGATAAACTTCTCTCAACCCAAAGTATTCACCAGACATATGCAATAAAATTGATGCTATTTTCTCAGATTTCATTTCATAATGCCAATAGCTGTCTGGAATAGAAACATTTTGTGGCATCGAAATACCTTCAAGCGACAATCCTAATAATCTACATATGTAAAGAAATTTATTCTTACCTCTTGTTTTATCAACATATCTTTGAGTAACGCCATGTTTTGTTATAACTATTGGTCCATACCAACCTAAATGTCTGATGCATTTTGAGATAATAGATAACGCTCCTATATTTGGGTCATGCCCTATATTTCCGGCTCCAGCGGGCTTTTCTAATCTACCAGACACCTCGATTCTGTTATCAAATAATGTTATATCAATCGGAACATTTCCAGCTGGAGGTTTTCTCATAGCAGATTTAAATCCTCCAAAGATTCAAAAGGTCTAAACCACTTTTTTACATCCTTGCCTATGATATCAACACCTAATGTAAGCAACATGTTAGTTCCAAATATACCTGTGTCACTTGGCTTTTTGTCGACTCTGCCACCAAGCAAACTATTATAAAGCATATATGTCTTAGCATGCGTATTATATGCATCTATAAATACAAATTTAGATGATCTTTGATATACAGCTGTATTTCGAGACTCATCATCATTTGTTTTAGTTTCTTCAATTGCCATAAGCATATTAGAAGTTTGCCCTTCTACCGGTACCTCTTCTTGCTTAAAGACCAG
>CAYJBL010000062.1:1733-9388 GCA_964368115.1 uncultured Bacteroidales bacterium | reverse complement strand
AATCAAGCGAATAATTGTAGTTTAAATATGTAGTTGTTCGCTTATTTTTTTTGCTACTACTCCTATGCAAAAAATTAAACCTAAGCTTGCAATTCAAAAACATCTGTTTTGTTTGTTACATCTCTTTTTCTGAATTGCGAATGTAATTTTAACCTCTTTTTGCATATTTTCTATTAATTTGCGAATAATAGTTCTAAATTTGCGAAAAATTAAACAAATAATTCAGAGCAATATGGATACAACAAATAAAGGTTTTAATACAAAACTAATTCACGCAGGAGATTACGATGAGGCATTTGGAAGTGCTGTAACGCCAATATATCAAACCTCGACATTTAGATTTAAAAATGCAAAGCATGGTGCAGATTGTTTTGCAGGAAAAGATCCAGGATATATTTATACACGTATTGGAAATCCAACAATAAATTCGTTTGAAGATAAGCTTGCAGCATTAGAAAATGGATATAGAGGAATTGCAGTAGCAAGTGGTATGGCAGCAGTGTCTACTGTTTACATGGCTTTGTTGGGTAATGGCTCTCATATTGTAACTTCAGATGCAATGTATGGACCAAGTAGAGCTATTTTGGAACGTGACTTTTCAAGATTTGGAGTAGAATATACTTTTGTAGATACATCAGATTTACAAGCAGTAAAAGATGCAATTAAACCAAATACTAAATTATTATTTGTTGAAACTCCAACAAACCCAACTATTGCATTGACAGATATTAAAGCAGTGTCGGAAATTGCACATGAGCATAATATTTTGGTTTGTGTTGATAATACATTTTGTTCGCCATACCTACAAAAACCGCTAGACTTAGGAGCAGATATAGTTTTACATTCTATAACAAAATTCATTAATGGGCACGCTGATATTGTAGGAGGAGCTTTAGTAGCAAAAGACCCAGAAGTATATAAATTATTGCGCCAGACTATGGTTTATTTGGGTGGAAATATGGATCCGCATCAAGCCTATATGACAAGTAGAGGATTAAAAACATTGGCATTGAGAGTGGAGAGAGCAGAGCAAAACGCACACAAAGTTGCCGAATTTCTTGAAAACCACCCTAAAGTAGAATGGGTAAAATATCCAGGATTAAAATCTCATCCACAACATGAATTAGCAAAAGCTCAAATGTCGGGATTTGGTTCTATGATAAGTTTCGAGCTAAAAGGAGGTTTTAAAGCAGGCGAAACAATGATGAATAATGTTCATCTAGCAATGTTAGCAGTTTCGTTGGGCGGTGTAGAAACTTTAATTCAGCATCCAGCTTCGATGACACATGCAGGATTATCTCCAGAAGCTCGTCAGGCAGCAGGAATAGGAGAAGGTTTAGTAAGATTTTCGGTAGGTATCGAAGATGTAGAGGATATTATTGCAGACTTAGAACATGCAATGAACTTGATATAGGTCAATATAAACTTTAAGAGATATAAAAAAGAGAGGAAAAATATCGCAATGGCTAGGTCAAAAATATAGGCTAGTTGTTTATCGTGGAGGAAATTACGATGAATTAAGGAAGATAAAATTTAAGACTTATGGTTTTATTTTATTGAATGTTGGAATATTTATAACTCTCTTTTCAATAGCATTCCTTCTGGTTATGTATACTCCAATAAGGAATTACATCCCTGGATATCCAACCGAAAGCCAGAAAAAAATGCAAATTAGTAATTCGGTTAGACTAGACTCATTAATAGAAGAATTAGAGGATAGGGATTTATATCTGAAAATGTTGAGAGACGCAATGTTTAATGAAGTGCCAATAGATGAGGATTTTGCTCCGTTGGCACATAACATTACCGGAGAGCAAATTACAATGTTTAATGATATAACTAACAAGCAAAAAACAGAACCTAAATCGCAATCAATAAGAGAGGAAGAGCATGGGTTTCCAGCATTATTCCCACCAATTAAAGGAATAATTAAATCGTCTTTTAATAAAAAAGAACAGCACTACGGAACAGACATAGCGTCTCTGGGAGAAACATTTATTTTTGCATGTCTTGATGGCAATGTTTTGTTTGTTGATTACGTTATAGAGACAGGATATACTATAATTTTGCTTCACGAATCAAATTTAGTAAGTGTGTATCGACATAATGATAAGCCACTAGTAAAAGTAAACCAACGTGTAAAGGCAGGAGAAAAAATTGCTATCTACGGAGGAACAGGAGAATATTCAAGTGGAGAGCATTTGCATTTTGAATTGTGGCAAAAAGGAGAATTATTAGATCCTGAGAAATACATAGATTTTGAGTGAGAGATAAAAAAAATATAGCAATATTGGGTTCTACAGGCTCGATAGGAACACAAACACTGGATGTTATTCGTGACTATCCCGATAAATTTCAAGTAGAAGTTCTTGTAGCAAAATCAAATGTTGATTTGCTTGCTCGTCAGGCAATAGAGTTCGAACCAAATTTTGTAGTAATTGCTGAAAAAGAAAAATATCAAGAACTTAGCGATTTACTGAAAAATTATCCAATAAAAGTTTTTGCAGGAGAAGAATCGATATGTCAAGTTGTGGCAATGGATTGTATCGATATTGTACTTACAGCAATGGTTGGATTTTCGGGATTATTGCCAACACTAAAAGCTATAGAAGCCAACAAGAGAATAGCATTAGCCAACAAAGAAACTTTAGTGGTTGGAGGTAATATAATCAGTGATGCATTAAAGAATAGTCGCTCAACTATTATCCCTGTAGATTCTGAACATTCGGCAATTTTTCAGTGTTTGGTAGGCGAAAATATTGATCATATAGATAGATTAATATTGACAGCTTCAGGTGGCCCATTTAGAGGAAAGAGCTTGGATTATCTACGAACAGTAAGTCCAGAGCAAGCTCTAAAACACCCAAATTGGAGTATGGGGGCAAAAGTTAGTATAGATTCGGCTAGCTTGATGAATAAAGGTCTTGAAGTAATTGAAGCACACTGGTTATTTGGTATCGATGCAGATAAAATCGATGTATTAGTTCATCCGCAATCCATAGTTCATTCGATGGTTGAATTTGTTGACGGCTCAATTAAAGCGCAACTCGGAGAACCAAATATGCGTATCCCAATACAATATGCTCTAGACTATCCTATAAGAACAATTTCAACTAAAAATAAGTTTTCCTTTGCAGAGAGTTTTAATTTAAGTTTTGAAAAGCCCGACTTAAAAAATTTTAGAAATCTTGACATTGCTTTTCAATGTTTGCGAAGTGGTGGAAATGCTCCGTGTGTAATGAATGCCGCAAACGAAATTGCAGTTGATCTATTTTTAGAGAAAAAAATAAAATTCTTAGACATTCCAATACTTATCGAAGAAGCTTTGCAAGTAGTAGATTTCGTTGATAATCCGAATTTAAACGATTGTATTGAAACAGATAAAATAACAAGAATAAAAACATTAGAAATATTAAATAAGATAAAATGGAAACAATAATAATGATATGTCAAGTGGTATTATCACTTTCTTTATTAGTTGTAATACACGAATTTGGGCATTATATTGCTTGTCGAATATTTGGAATTAGGGTAACAAAATTTTATATATTCTTCGACCCATGGTTTAAGCTATGGAAAAAACAAATAGGAGATACAGAATTTGGCGTAGGATGGCTGCCATTGGGAGGATATGTAAAAATATCTGGAATGATAGATGAGTCGCTCGACACAGAACAAATGAAAGAAGAACCTAAGGAGTGGGAATTTAGATCAAAACCAGCGTGGCAAAGGCTAATAGTGATGCTTGGTGGAGTTTTCATGAATGTTGTTGCTGGTGTGGCTATACTCACAATGTCTCATTTGGTATTTACAAAATCATATTTGCCAATTAAAAATGTAGCAGAAGGTATTTATGCGTATCCTTATGCAAGGTTTCTAGGATTTGAATCAGGAGACAAGGTAGTTGCAATAGATGGTGAAAGGATAGATAGATACGAAGATGTGTTTTCGACAAAATTATTTTTTGCAAAAACAGTTACAATTGATAGAGGTGGTGAAAAATTAGATCTCACAATGACAGATACGTTATACAATCATTTAAAAGTAGGAAATCAATTTATTAGTCTCGAAAATAATCTTTTTACCATTGATAGTGTAATAAAAGAAATGCCTGCTTATAATGCTGGCGTTACAGCAGGATCTAAACTTTTGTCGATAGATAATGTTCCAATAAAAAGCTTTGGGCAAATGAGAGAAATATTGAGCTTAAATAAGTCAAAATCAATGCAATTTGTGTTTGATAATGGAATGAGTTATGATAGTTTAATGATAGAGTCGGACTCGCTTGGAAGAATAGGAGTGGTAAGTTCACAACCAAAACATGAACTGGATACATACACTCTATCAACAGCACTTAAGTATGGATGGAGAGATGCCTACGAATCTTTAAATGCAAATATAAAAGGGTTTGGACTGATATTTAGCGGAAAAGAAAAAGCGCGAGATAGCCTACAAGGGCCAATTGGAATTGCAAAAATTTATGGCGGAGAATGGGATTGGGCAAGATTTTGGAAATTGACAGGAATTATTTCTATGATGCTTGCTTTTGTAAATATTCTCCCTATACCAGCTCTTGACGGCGGTCATGCCTTAATCCTGACAATAGAGGCAGTAACAAGACGAAAATTATCTAACAAAGCTATGGAGATTGTTCAAACAATTGGAATGGTCATACTATTAGGTTTAATGGTATTTGTTATTGGAAATGACATTGTAAACTTATTTTAATATGAAGTATTTTTATCTTTTGATATTATCATTCATAGTTGGCTTAACTGCTAATGCTCAAGTTGAGATAGATTGGAACGAAAGCGAAAATCTACAAAAAGGAGTATTGTTGGTGCCATTTGATCCAGTGATATATTATAATGACGCAAC
Source organism: uncultured Bacteroidales bacterium (assembly GCA_964368115.1). Classification (GTDB taxonomy): domain Bacteria; phylum Bacteroidota; class Bacteroidia; order Bacteroidales; family ML635J-15; genus Bact-19. Next base: position 4,510 of record CAYJBL010000062.1, on the reverse strand, counting down.
GCCAATTATCGCAAAAAACACTGGCGAAACTCATGACGAAATTATGCTATATTTTCGGGAACAATTAAATCTATATCTATTTAATTCATTGATGGATTCGTGTAGAATAGTGAGTTTCCATTCTGATAATACTCGTCAAGCACAGGAAGACATAGGAGACTTATATTCGATTATAAGTTACGAGTTACGTGTGGCAATGGAAAATGCCCCAGACGAAGGTGAAGAAGAGGAAGAAAATTATTTTCAAAGAAAAAAGAAAGAAAAAGCAGCAGAAAAACGTAACGAAGAAATGTCGAACTATAAAACAAAGATGAAAGACGGAGAATTATATGGACAACGTCAAAAAATTGATGACACTTATTTACATATTATCCTTCATCAAAATCAAATACTTTCCGAAATAGGAAACCGTAGAGACGTAGATTATTTTTTGTTTATTAATCAGTTTGAAATCAAAGGAAATTACGGAAATCCATATATGAGTGGAAGTTCAAATAATACAAGACAATTAAAAGTTCACTTTAGTCTTTATAACAGAGAAGGAAATTTGGTGCACGGGAGTTTTGGTAAAAATGAAATACCTTTTTCTCTAGATGATAAAGAAGAAATTGTAAATGTATATTTTCCAGAGGTAATGCGACAAATTATTAGAAATTTAAAATTTAACTAACTTATATCGCAATGGCAGAAAAAAATAAAATAGTTTTTGCAACAAATAACATGCATAAACTGCAAGAAGTTCAGAATATTATAGGCAATAAAGTAGAAGTTTTAAGTTTGAGCGATGTAGGTTTTAGTGGTGAAATACCTGAAGATTACGAAACAATAGAGGAGAATGCTATTCAAAAAGCACAATATATTTACGAAAAAACTGGTTACGCATGTTTTGCAGATGACACAAGTTTAGAAGTTGATGCATTAGATGGAAAACCAGGGGTTTACTCTGCTCGTTATGCAGGAGAAAATGTTTCGGCAAAAGCAAATATAGAAAAGCTTTTATCTGAGATGCAAGGTGTCGAAAATAGAGAAGCCCAGTTTCGAACAGTAATTGCATTTGTTGATGGTAAGTCTGAATTTACCTTTGAAGGGAATGTGAAAGGAAAAATAACAAATAGTTTATCGGGCAATAATGGATTTGGTTACGATCCTATTTTTATGCCAAGTACCTACGATAAAACATTTGCAGAACTGTCAGCCGAAATAAAAAATAAAATAAGCCATAGAGCGAATGCGACAAAGAAATTTGTAGAGTTTATTTGCAAAATAAATCCATAACTGTATCGTTATAAAGAGAAACTTCCAAAGAAATATGAAAATAAATTATATAGCTTGCTTAATTCTTTTTTTAGGAGTGTCTGTTATATCTGTAGGGCAAGTAGCAGTGGGGCAATGGCAAGATCATTTACCATTCAACAATGGTAAAGCATTAGCAGTTACTCAAGATGAAATTTTCCTATTAACAGAAACAGGTAGCTTATTAAAACAATCAAAATCGACAGGAGAGTTAGAGAAAATATCAAAAATCAATGGGCTTTCAGATATAGATATTCAAACTATCGCTTATTACGAACAAAAAGATCTATTGCTTTTAGGTTATTCTAACGGAAATATTGATATTTTGAAAGGAAACGAAATTATAAATATTGGAGATTTAAAACGCAAACAAATGATTGGTGACAAATCAATAAATGCGATTGATTTTGATGGTAATTATGCGTATTTAGGTTGTGGATTTGGAATTGTTGTTGTCGACTTAGAGCGAGAAGAAATATCAGGAACTTGGTTAATAGGAGAAAATGGAACAAACTTAGAGATAAATGCTCTTGATATTGCAAACGGAAATATTTATGCAGCAACCGAGAAAGGAATTTATAAAGGAGATCTGTTACAATCTTTGGTAGATTTTTCTAAATGGGAGATAATGTCAAATAATATTTTAACACCAAATTTTCAATGGATGACAGATAAGGCATTTGATCAAATTTTTTGTATTAATGGAAAGATATTAATAAATTTTAAAAATACGGAGGTAGCGCATTCTGATACAGCTTTGGTGTACGACGGAACAAATTGGTCGTATTTAGACCCAAACGATATACTTAGAGGAATTACTTATATTGGTGGGAATAGTGATTATGTAGTAGTTTGTACGGACTATTGGGCTATGTTGCTAGATGCAGAACTTAATGAAATTAGACGAATATGGCAATATAATTTTGCATCTGGAAATCAAAGTCCACGCCCTAAATTTGCACATATTGTAAGTGAAGAAGAAGTTTTAATAGCAGATGCGCAGAATGGAATAGTTCGAAATTTCTCTACTTGGTCGTACGAAAATATTCTTAAAAATGGGCCAAGTAATTATAAGATATTTGACTTTGATACTTACGGATCTGCAATTGTTGGAGTAGCTGGAGGGGTAAATGCTGCGTGGAACTCAAATTGGAACGCAGCAGAATTTTATAAGTTTGAAAAAAATTATTGGACTTCATATAATAGTGGTAATTTTCCTGAATTAGAGGGTGTTCTAGATTTTGTTCGAGTTATAGTAGATCCATATGATAATACTAGAATGTTTTTTGCTACATGGACAAATGGATTGATTGAAATAAGAAATAACGAAATCTATGCAATTCATGATAATACTAACTCAAGTTTAAAAGAAGTCGCTAATACAGACATTGTCAGAATCGGAGGAATGGAATTTGATGAAGAAGGAAACTTATGGGTAACAAATTGTTTGACATCTCCATCTATTCATGTTCTTACAAAAGAAG
>CAYJBL010000062.1:0-1723 GCA_964368115.1 uncultured Bacteroidales bacterium | reverse complement strand
GGAGCTAATATCGGGATTGTAAATTTTTCTAGAATCTTAGTTTCTCAAAATGGAGTAAAATGGATTGTGATTGCTCAGGGCGGAGGAATTTTTGTTTTTGATGAAAACGGAACTTTCGACGATAGTTCGGATGATAAATATAAGAAAATTAGTATTTATAACGATGAGGGAGAGATAGTAAGTAACGAAGTATTATCAATAGCTGAAGATAAAGATGGTTATATTTGGGTAGGAACCAACAAAGGTGTTGTTGTATATTATGAGCCAGATGAGGTTTTTGAGACGAACACTTTTGTTGGAAGTCAAATTAAGCTACCTAGAAATGATGGAACAAATAATGCAGATATTTTCTTAGGAAATGAAACTGTAAGCGTAATAAAAGTAGATGGTGCAAATAAAAAATGGTTTGGGACGCAATCTGGGGGTGCTTATTATACAAGCGAAGATGCTATGGAAGAAATAGCTCATTTTACGACAAATAATAGTCCTATTTTAGACGATAATATTATTGCCTTAGATGTTATTCCAGAAACAGGTGAAGTGTTTTTTGGAACACCAAAAGGAATAATTTCGTATCGTGGAGCAGCAACTGAACCAACAAATAATTTTACAGATGTTTATGCTTTCCCAAATCCAGTTGAACATGGATATGACGGTTTAATTACTATAAAAGGGCTTGTATCTGGCACATATGTAAAAATAACAGATATATCTGGTAATGTAGTTTTCGAAACAAGGTCGGAAGGAGGGCAAGCAATTTGGGATGGAAAAAATATGAGTGGAAATCGTGTTCATACAGGCGTATATTTGGTTTTTTCTACAAATGAAACGGGATCGAAAACAAATGTCACAAAAATCCTGTTTGTGAATTAATTATGGATAGCAAAACTGAGTTAATAGTTTTATCAAGAATAAAATATAATGACAATTCGTACATTGCAAATGTTTATACTCGTGATTATGGAAGAAAAGCCGTAATAATAAGAATCCCAAAAACACAAAAAAATAGCCATTCGACACGACTATTCTTTCCACTTAATGTACTAGAAGCAGAGATCGCAATAAAAAATACGCGCAATATTCATAATGTAAAGAATGCTACCCAATTATTGCCAATTCACACAATTCTTACGGATATTCATAAGAATACAATAGGGCAATTTATCGCTGAATTATTAACCAAAACAATTAAAGAAGAGGAACCAAACGAACAGTTATATGTTTTTCTAAAATCTACGATACTAAGTCTAGAGTCAAGTACAATAAATATAGCTTCGTTTCATGTAGTATTTATGAAAGAGTTGGCAAAGTTTATTGGTTTTGCTTTGACACCAAACGATAATTCGGAGTTAAAATTTTTTAACTTAAGAGACGCAAATTATACATCGGTATTTACAAATGAAAATGAAAGTTTGGGCCAGAATGAAACTATTTTGTTAGAGCGACTTATCGCAGTTGATTTTTCTGATCTATCTGATATGAATTTCTCAGTAATAGAAAGGAGAATACTTTTAGACACACTTTTAAATTACTATTTTTTTCATATTGACGATTTTCAGAAACCAAATTCTTTGGATGTATTAAGGAGTGTATTTTCTAATACTTAGAGCCTGTATTTATTAACAAATATTATACTGAATTGCTGTAAATGGCTTTAAATATGATATTATTGGCATGGAGAATTTGTTAATAACCAAAAATAAATTACTTTTGCACTGAAAAA
>CAYJBL010000061.1:4575-9418 GCA_964368115.1 uncultured Bacteroidales bacterium | reverse complement strand
AAGGAGATCGAATTGGTTCCAAGAGTCGGAAATCATATAATTGAAATGGGTGGGCTAGATAATTTTGAATATAAATTAGCAAAGCTAGAAGCATTATATAAAAAAGGATTTGTTTTAACAGATTGGAATATATATTCGACAGTAAATTTAAAATATTCGGACCAAGTAATTTGTAAAAAAAGGTAGTAGGCAATGGAAAATAAACATGAAATAGTAGCTGTAGTTGATATCGGAACAACGAAAATTGTGGTATTGCTCGGACATAAAATCCTAGGAGGAAAATTTGAAATAGTTGGATTTGGTACAACACCGTCAGTAGGAATACAAAGAGGAGTGGTTTCTAATATTGACGATACAGTAAGAGCAATTAAAACAGCTGTCGAAGAAGCGCATGGCATGTCTGACATTAATTATAAAGACGTATTTGTTGGTATTGCTGGTCAACATGTTTTGTCTAACTTAAGAAGCTGTAGTATAAAAAATACAGATGAAGATAGGGTAATAAAAAAACATCATATTGACGGACTAATAGATATGATAAATAATGCATATTTAGATGATACAGAGAGAGTGGTTGATATTATTCCTCGTTCGTATGTTGTAGATGGAAAGATTATTTCAGAAAATCCTATAGGAAAAATAAGCGACGAACTAAAAGGGAACTTCCAAATTGTTACAGCTCAAACTGCTATGATAAACAATATTCTTAAATGCGTTGCTACCTCTGGCTTAAACCTTAAATCTTTAATGTTAGAACCAATTGCATCTGCCGAAGCTGTTTTGACGACTCTCGAAAAAGAAAAAGGAGTTGTAATGATAGATATTGGAGGTGGAACAACTGATATTGCAATTTATAAAGACTCAAAATTAATATATACAGCTGTAGTTCCATTAGGTGGAAATACCATAACTGGAGATATCAGACAGGTGTTAGGAATTAATCAAGACCAGGCAGAACAACTAAAGAAACAATATGGAAGTGCAATAGTTGAAGAAGAAAATAATGCATTATTAGTTTTGGATCGTTTTAATGGACGATCTGATATAAACGTGGAAATAAGCAAACTATCAGAGATAATAAATAATAGAATGCTTGAGATGTTGCATGCTGTAACTTTCCAAGTTGAAAGTGTAGGTGGGTATTCGGAATTTGGAGCTGGATTAGTAATAACTGGTGGCGGATCATTAATGAAGAATATCAGCCAATTAGCAGCATATGTTACTAAAGCTGATGTTAGAATTGGTTTTCCTACTAGTCGCGTTGAAGGTAAAATGACAGGGATTCTAAACAAACCTCAATATTCGACGGCTGTAGGTTTACTAATGAAAGGAGATCTATATAGAATAGAAGAGTTACAGCGAGAAGAAGAAGAGAAAAATAAAATACAACAGGAGGTAAAAGACCAAGAAGAACAAACACAACCAGAAAAAACTCAACAGAAAGAGCCAATATTAGGAAAGTTTTTTTCTACAATATCTAGAATCTTCGAAGAAGATGATGATAATAATAAAATACAATAATTATGGATTATTACGATTTTGAAATACAACGTGGAGAATCATCAATAATAAAAGTGATAGGTGTTGGTGGTGCAGGCTGTAATGCAGTCAATAAAATGTTAGAAATGGATGTTAAAGGTGTTGACTTTGTGATTTGTAACACAGATGAACAAGCTCTTAAAAATAGTCCTATTTCTAAAAAAATACAATTAGGTGTAAGCTTAACAAAAGGTCGCGGTGCTGGAAATAACCCAGAAAAAGGAAGAGAATCGGCTATTGAAAACCTAGTAGACATCGAAGAGATTTTGGATGATAACACTCAAATGGTTTTTATTACTGCTGGAATGGGTGGAGGAACAGGAACTGGAGCAGCTCCCGTAATAGCCGAAGCAGCTAAAGAAAGAGGTATACTAACAATAGGTATAGTCTCAATACCATTTTTGGTAGAAGGTGAGATTAGAATACAGCAAGCTATTGATGGAATCAACAAAATGAAAGAATTTGTCGATTCGATGCTGATAATTAATAACGAAAGACTAAAATCTATTTATACTGACTTGAAAATGTCTACGGCATTTAGCAAAGCAGATGATGTTTTGGCTATATCAGCAAAAGGAATAGCAGAAATAATAACCATTCACGGTTATATAAATGTAGACTTTGAAGATGTGAAAACAGTGATGACAAATAGTGGAGTTTCTCTCATGGGATCTGCACGTGCATCAGGCGAAGATAGGGACATAAAGGCAATTAAAGCAGCATTAGAATCTCCATTATTAAAGGATAACGATATCAAAGGGTCAAAACATATTTTGTTAAATATGATTGGGCCAAGAGGAGATAATGAACTTAGTATGCAGGAGTTTGGTAGGATTACCAACTATATAAAAGATCTAGTAGGAAAAGATTCAAATGTTATCTGGGGAACAGGTTTCGATGATTCGTTAGGCGATGAAATAAATGTGACAATAATTGCAACAGGTTTGATACTGATCCAACTTTGTATGAAAATGCAAAACCAAAATTAGAAGAAATTCGAATAAATTTTGACGAAAATAAATCTGTTAATCACGCTGAAAATGAAACTCCAAACTTGTTTGGCTCACAAATATTGGATTTTCCACAAACTAAACAGAACGAAGAAACTGTAGAAGAATCTCAAAATAATATAGGTGACGATTTGCCATTTACTGATAAAGAAAATTTCAGACATTTGGAAGATTTGAAAAAATTAAACGAATCTGATTATTTGGATGAAATTGAAAATCGTCCTGCAATCGATAGATTAAATAAAAAATAAAAATAGAAAATGAATATTTTTGATCGAATTAACGAAGATATAAAAAAAGCAATGCTGGCAAAAGAAAAAGAAAGATTAGAAGCATTGCGTGCAGTTAAATCAGCTTTTTTACTAGCAAAAACAGAAACAGGTAATGATGAAATTACACCTGAAAAAGAAATTCAAATAATCCAAAAATTAGTAAAGCAAAGAAGAGATTCAGCTGAAATTTATAGACAACAAAATAGAGCGGATTTATACGAACCTGAAGAATTTCAGGCAGATGTAATTGCTGAATATTTGCCAGAACAATTAAGTGAAGATCAAATTCGAGTAATAATCGAAAAGATTATCAAAGATCAAAATGCGACAAGCATGAAAGATATGGCAAAAGTAATGGGGGTTGCAAGTAAAGAATTGCTTGGAAAAGCAGATGGAAAAACGATTTCGAATTTAGTGAAATCAATGCTAATGTAGCGGATACACTTTGCGTAGTAGAGATTTAAAATTATTTTATAAAAAAGACGAAAATATAATTAATGTTATTTTGTTTACTTAATTATATTTATATCTTTGTTGCGGATTAATTTTTTTTGATATGAATCAAGCAGTAGGTGAAATAGTTCAGGTTATTGGACCTGTAGTTGATGTAAGCTTTGAGAAAGCAGGTAATCACATCCCAAAAATATTCGACGCTTTAGAAATAAAGAGAAATGATGGTAGCATTCTAATTGTCGAATGTCAACAGCATATTGGCGAACATACAGTGCGTACTATCGCAATGGATACTACGGATGGGTTAAGTCGTGGTATGAAAGTTTATGACACCAAAGACAGAATAAAAATGCCTATCGGCGACCAAGTAAAAGGACGTTTAATGAATGTTGTTGGAAATACAATTGATGGTATGCACCAACTCCCAAAAGAAGATGGTTATCCAATTCATCAGCATCCACCAAAATTCGAAGACCTAAGTACAGAAGCAGAGGTGCTTTATACAGGTATTAAAGTTATTGATTTAATTGAGCCATATTCTAAAGGTGGTAAAATTGGTCTGTTTGGAGGAGCAGGTGTAGGTAAAACTGTTTTGATTCAAGAGTTGATTAACAATATCGCTATCGGATATGACGGTTTATCTGTATTTGCAGGAGTAGGAGAAAGAACTCGTGAAGGAAATGACTTATTGCGAGAAATGATCGAAGCAGATATCGTTAAGTATGGTGAAGAATTTAAAAAATCTATGGAACAAGGTTCATGGGATTTAAATACTGTTGACCATTCTGCAATTGAAGGTTCTAAATTAAGCATGGTTTTCGGTCAGATGAACGAACCTCCTGGAGCTCGTGCTCGTGTAGCATTATCAGGATTAACTATCGCTGAATCTTTCCGTGACGGTGGTAGTAAAACAAGTGGTCGTGATATACTTTTCTTTGTCGATAATGTATTCCGTTTCACACAAGCAGGTTCAGAAGTATCAGCTTTATTGGGTCGTATGCCATCTGCTGTAGGTTACCAACCAACTTTAGCAACAGAAATGGGTGAAATGCAAGAAAGAATCACATCAACAAAAACAGGATCTATTACATCGGTTCAGGCTGTATATGTGCCTGCTGATGACCTTACTGACCCTGCACCAGCAACAACATTCTCTCACTTAGATGCAAAAACAGTACTAAGTCGTAAGATTGCAGGTTTAGGAATTTATCCAGCAGTAGACCCTCTTGATTCTTCATCAAGAATTTTATCACCTGAAATTGTCGGTGAAGAACATTATGAAACAGCTCAACGTGTTATAAATATCTTACAAAGATATACAGAATTACAAGATATTATTGCAATTTTAGGAATGGACGAATTATCTGACGACGATAAATTAGTTGTACACCGTGCAAGACGTGTACAAAGATTCTTATCTCAACCATTCCACGTAGCAGAGGCATTTACTGGATTAAAAGGAGCATTCGTGAAAATTGAAGACACAATTAAGGGATTCAATATGATTATTGATGGTAAAGTTGATCAATATCCAGAAGCTGCATTTAATCTTGTTGGAACAATTGAGGA
>CAYJBL010000061.1:3905-4565 GCA_964368115.1 uncultured Bacteroidales bacterium | reverse complement strand
TGTTAGCAGAATCTAAATAATTATGATAGTAGAAGTTATTACTCCAGACAAAAAGATATTTGAAGGCGAATCAATTATGGTTAGTGTTCCAGGAACAAATGGAGCTTTTCAAATATTAAATAGTCATGCTCCTATTGTTTCTACATTGACAAAAGGTGTTATTAAAATACGAAAACCTAATGGTGAAGAAGAAACGTTCTCTGTTCTGTCAGGCTTAGTCGAATGTAAAAACAATAAGATTGTTATTTTAGCAGAGTAATTTAAAATAAAATTTTAATTAAGATAGAGTAAGACAGTTTGGTGTACTTACTCTATTTTTTTACAAATAATATAGGTTATATGAACCGAACATGAAAAATACTCATTGTAAATTACATCAAAGACAATGATATTTTTCATCGAGAGCACCATCTGACCGATAAAATAGAAATTAAAAAATAACAGATGAAACTTATTTCTGAAGTTGAAATACATGAAGCAAGCGAAAAAATTACTTACAAAAACAAATGTTTGTTTATAGGTTCGTGCTTTGCTGAAAATATTGGAAATATTGTCCTTAATACAAAAATTCTCACTCTTGTAAATCCCTTAGGAATCAATTATAATCCATTGTCGCTAGCAAATTCTTTGAATATAGCAATAGATAACTATATGATAATA
>CAYJBL010000061.1:1728-3895 GCA_964368115.1 uncultured Bacteroidales bacterium | reverse complement strand
AAAAGACTCGGAACTCTTCTATGCAAATGGATTATGGAATTCATTTAGTTTTCATAGCTCATTCTCAAAACAAGACAAAGAAGAAACACTTTATGGAATAAATGAGGCAATTGAACAAAATAATAAATTTTTAAAAGAGGTAGATTTTATATTCGTTAGTTTAGGAACTGCTTATATTTATGAAGAAAAACTTTCAAATAGTGTAGTAAGCAATTGCCATAAACAACCAGATAATAATTTCAATCGAAGATTGTTAAGCGTGAGCGAAATTGTTTCGGAATGGCAACAAACAATACAGAATTTAAGAGTATTAAATAAAGATGTTAAAGTGATTTTTACAGTTAGTCCAATTAGGCATTTAAAGGATGGAGCAGCTAACAATAATTTAAGTAAATCTATACTTCGTTTAGCTGTTGACGAATTAATATCTAATGACAATATGTTATCGTATTTTCCTTCATTTGAAATAATGATGGATGAGTTGCGAGATTATAGATTCTATAAAGAAGATTTAGTGCATCCGTCAGAAATTGCAATAAAGTATATTATGGAAAGGTTTAGCGACTGTTACTTTAATAAGGAAACAAAAGAACTGATTAAACAAGTTCAGAAAATCATGCAATTTATCGAACACAGGCCGTTTAATCCAGAATCAGAGATATATAAAGAGCATAAAAGACAAACTAGTAATAAAATAAAACAATTACTAGAAACGTATCCGAATATCAATTTCGATAATGAGTTAGAGTATTTAGGTTAAATATGATTTTCTTCTTTAAGAAGTTTTTCGGCACAGCAAACTTCATCGTACCATTCTTTCCCATATTTTCTAATAAGAGGCTCTTTTAGAAATTGGAAGATCTTTACATTTTCGACTTTCCCTTTGATTAGCGCATCTTTGCAAATATCCCATACATTGTAATTTACCGCGTCAAATGTAGAGTATTTTTTTATTCTAATTGGGTATAAATGGCAGGATATAGGTTTTCTAAAATCTGTAAGACCTTCTTCCCATGCTTTTTCAATCAAGCAATATGCTATTTCGTTCTTATCGAATTGAGTAAATACGCAAGCTCCCCTACTTTCTAATATCGTAGTTGTTAAATCTCCTTCTTGATCAATCATAGATATGCCATGATTATCAACTATATATTTTGCTTCTTCGGTTAGTCGATCATAAATTTTAGGTAGTAATTCAATGATTTTTGCTTCTTCGTCAGTGTTAATAGGAGCTCCAGAATCTCCTTCAACACAGCAAATTCCTTTGCATTTGCAAATATCACATGCAAAACATTCTGAAAAAATATCTAAGTGAATTATTTTGTTATCAATATCAATCATATTTAGAAAATTTGCTGCAAATTTACGTTAAATTTATTTTTTTTCTAAATTGAATAAATCTTCATACATTTGTGTAAATAGAAAATTGATATGTATATTTTTGCAGATAGTGGTTCTTCTAAAACAAATTGGATAATCACGAATAACAAAGGAGAATCGTTAGAACAGTTTCAAACTATAGGATTAAACCCATATTTCATTACTCGAGAAAAAATTCTTGAGATAATTTCGGAGTTTTATCCCGCAAATATTAAGTTGGATGAAATTGAAAAAGTTTATTTCTATGGCTCAGGATGTGGAGATCAGGATAATTATCAGCATTTGTCGGATGCACTGAACATTTTCTTTCCACAAGCGCAAATAAATGTTTTTTCGGATATGTTAGGAACAGCGCGTGCTATTTTGAGAAATGATATAGGTATTGCTGCAATTATTGGAACAGGAACAAATTCTTGTTTGTACGATGGCGAATTTATCTCACAAAATGCTATTTCATTAGGCTATATCTTAGGAGACGAAGGGAGTGGAGCATATATTGGGAAAATTTTTGCAAAATATTATTTAGAAAAACGTTTTGATGATGAATTAACAGAAAAGGTTCTTATACAAACTGGCGAGGATCATAGCTCAATATTAAAAGCAGTTTATTCAGGAAATCACCCTAGCAGATATCTTGCAAATTTTTGTCGTTTTATTAATGATAATATACAACATCCGCAATTAAGAGAAATAATCCAAAATGCATTTAAACAGTTTTTTGATAAATACATAATAATATTTCCAGAGTATCAGTCTTATACTTTAGGCTTCTGTGGTAGTGTTGCGT
>CAYJBL010000061.1:0-1718 GCA_964368115.1 uncultured Bacteroidales bacterium | reverse complement strand
AAAACTAATTTGTATTTAGCTACAAGTTTTTAGTCGCTTTATAAATATATACAATCCCGTCTATATTAAGTTTACCTTCAATATTGTCGATTGGATTGTAATTTTCGTCTAGGTAAAATGTTTCGTAAATTGTTTTTAATCCAAACTCGAAATTATTTGTAGTTGAAGAAAATTTACCGTGATATGAGTTATCGTTCATATTCTTCGGATTATATCCATAAATTAGGCTATCAGAAATAAATTGATTTTTGATTTCAAATGTAAAACCATCAAAAGTTTCGGTAATATTGCTACCTGTACAAGAGTGCTCGCCTATTTGAATAATTAAATTATTTACATTACTGTTGTCCTTAGTAAGAACAAAGGTAGCTGATCTTTGAGGAAACAATTCTGTGCCTTCATACTCTGTTGATATAATTGTACTGTCTCTGTAGAAATAGGTATCTATTGTTCCATTATATGTTCCCACAGCTAAATCTCTAATATCTTTTGATGGTTTTTTACATGACGAAAACCCAAGAATAATTGATATTAGTATCAAAATAGATGCAAAATAATTACGCGATCTCATATAAAATACATTTAGAAAATTAAATACATTGTCTACACAAAGTAAATAAAAAAATATGATAACTCAAGATAAAATTTGATTTTCTGATTGTTAAGTATTTGTTATAAAAAAAGTGAGCCCAGCAGCTACTGAGCTCACATAGTAGCTAAGATTTGTATTTATCTTTTATTAATATCGCATATTAGAACAATATCGTTAATGCCTAAAGCTTGAATAGCAGCTATATCTTCTGCTGGTAATTCAGAGAAAAAATCTTCCATAGCAGCTTGAAATCCAACTTCAATTTTATTTTCAGTCGCAAAATAAGCACCATGATATGAGCTAGTTCCAAGTGTAATTGCATTATATCCATTGATAGTAATTCCCGAGAAAGTTTGAGATTCTATGTCAAATGAAAAACCATTAGATGCAGCAGCAATTTTGCTACCATAGAATGTGTCACCGTCAATTTCTAATTTAATTGCATTAGCATTTGTATTGTCTTTAGAAACAGTAGCATTTATTGATTGTTCTGGTACTAATTCAGTACCGTTTAATACTGTTGTAACAAGTTGTCCGTTTTGTATAAAAAATGTAGATATTGTTCCATTATAAGTTCCAACTGCAGCATCTCTAATATCTACTACAGGTGTTGGTTCTGGTTCTGGGTCATCTTTTTTGCATGAAGAAAAACCTATTGCTACCGCTAATAATATCGCAGTTGCTGCGAAAAATTTATATTTTATCATATTAATTTACTTTTTAGTTTCTACGTCCCAATAGAGTTTTTATACTTTTTGGTTTTACTACATAAAAAACGTGGGACAATATCTTTATTTGTTTTCTGAGGTCTTAGACTACCTTGCACCCAAATAAGTAAAGCCCACGATTTACGTGAGCGTTTTGACCTTATTCTTGGGTGTTTTTGAAATTGTCTAAGTTTCAGAAAACAAGAAGTAAAGCTAACGCTTAATATGTATTCGTACTAATATTAGTACTGCTTGATTTTAATTTTCTTTTTTCTTATTTACTCATAGGCATAATAATTAGTTAGTAATTGTTTGGATACAAATATATAAATTTTTATTTTTCTATAATATAAAATTCAGTACGTCTATTTTGGGCTCTACCTTCTTCGGTATCGTTACTTGCTATTGGCATATTCGGT
>CAYJBL010000060.1:0-9430 GCA_964368115.1 uncultured Bacteroidales bacterium | reverse complement strand
CTAGTAAAAAAGATAAATATTACGATGAAGCAAAAGCTGAATTAGAAAATCTCGAGAAAGTTTTTGAACATGATAGAGAGAAAGATTTATGCTTATTCAAAGAAGATATTATTGATATATTAGAGCAAGAAATTATTGCGAGATATTATAATCTTGAAGGAACTGTAATATTTGGTTTAAAGAACGATCCTGAAATTCTTAAAGCTATTGAGGTAATGAAAGATAAAGAGCAATATAGCAAAATATTGACACCAGAGAAATAAATATAATAATGAGTGATATAGTATTAAGTGGAATAAGACCTACAGGAAATTTGCACCTTGGAAATTATTTAGGTGCAGTTCAGAATTTTGTGGCAATGCAAGAGAAAAATAATTGTTATTTTTTTATTGCTGATTATCATTCCTTAACAACTCATCCTAGTCCAGAGAATTTACATAGTAATGTGAAACAGGTATTAGTAGAATATCTAGCGGCAGGAATTGACCCAGAAAAATCGACTATATATATCCAGAGTGATGTGCCAGAAATTGCAGAATTATATCTTTTAATGAATATGAATGCATACTTGGGTGAATTAGAACGGACAACTTCATTTAAAGATAAAGCCCGTAAAAACTCTGAGAATGTAAATGCAGGTTTATTAACTTATCCTGTTTTGATGGCTGTTGATATTTTGACACATCATGCTGATAAAGTGCCAGTTGGAAAAGATCAGGAACAGCATTTAGAAATGGCTCGTAAATTTGCTAGGCGATTTAATAATATATATAAACACGATTATTTTAAAGAACCACAAGCATATAATTTTGGTAAAGATTTGATAAAAATACCAGGTTTAGATGGATCTGGAAAAATGGGAAAATCAGAAGGGAATGGAATTTATTTAATTGATGATGAGAAAACAATCAGAAAAAAAATAATGAGAGCAGTAACTGATAGTGGCCCAACTATGCTAAATTCAGAAATGCCAGATTCTATACAGAATTTATTTACCATATTGAAGATAGTTTCTACAAAAGATACAGTAGATTATTTTACAGAAAAATATGCAAGTTGTGAAATAAGATATGGCGATTTGAAGAAACAGTTAGCAGAAGATGTAGTTAAACTTGTCGCTCCAATTAAAGAAAGAATCAAAGATATAGAATCAAATGTAGATTACTTACAAAGAACAGCAAAGCAAGGAGCCGAAAAGGCACGCGAAAATGCAGTAAAAACGATAAAAGAAGTTCGTGAAATAATGGGATTTAAAAAATTGTAATACTATCTATTATTTGTCATTGGATCTATTTTCTTAGCAATTATATCAATAGCATCTTCAATGCATCTTTCACATGAATTATTGCCGAAGTAATTAGCATAGTCTGCATTGGGAGGAGTTGCTAATTTCGCATTACGAAGAATCTCGCGGCAAACTATAGAGCCATGTCGACTAGTAAATTCGTTACATACTTCGCGAGTAATGGAATATGCAGATTTTTGATCATTTGGCAATATGTTAGCAGCGCCAAGAACCATGCACATTCCACTTACTGCACCACAAACTTCGCCTTGTCGTCCAAGTCCACCTCCAAATGGCATCGATATATTCTTAGATAGAGTATCGTCCATTCCTGTTTTATCCTTGAATGCAAGTAATACTGATTGAGCACAGTTATTTTTATTCTGATGTAAGCTTAGGGCTAATTTTTTCCTTTCTTCTATATTCATGATAGATATTTTATAAGTGTTCAAATAATATTTTTATTCCAATAGCTATAAGTACGACACCGCCTATAATTTCTATTTTTTTATTATATTTTGTACCGATAATTTTTCCAAAATAAATGCCAGAAATTGAAAAAATTAAAGCTGTTATTCCGATAATTATGCATGTTAGCAGAATATTGATTTCTATTAGTCCAAATCCAATTCCAATTATTAGTGCATCAATACTAGTTGCAAGCGCAAGACCGAAAAGAATGATAAATTTAGTAATATTGAATTTTGTGTTATTTTCCTTAGAACTAAAACTCTCAATAATTATTTTTGATCCAACGATAAATAGCAATCCAAATGCTATCCAATGGTCTACAGCTCTTATTAAATCTATGAAACTTGCTCCAATATACCATCCAATAAGTGGCATAAGTATATGAAATAAGCCCATAATGATTGATATTTTTATTATTTGTTGTAGCTGTATGTTTTTCTGAATAGAACCAATTGTTACACAAACGACAAAACAATCTATTGATAAACCTATGCTAGTAAGTAATATTGAAAGAAGATTCATGAATATTATAGTTTACAATTAAAATTTCTTTGTTTAATCGCTTCATATGTTAATATTGCAACAGATGTAGAAACATTCAGCGAGTCTATTTTTCCTAGCATTGGGATTTTTATTCTTTTTGTAGCAAATTCTAGCCATTTATCTGTGAGCCCTGTTGCTTCTGTTCCAAAAACTAGAGCAATTTTTCCAGATAAGTCTGTATTGTGGTAAAACTCTGATGCATTAAGCTCAGCAGCAAACGAAGTAATATCGTTTGTATTAAGCCAATTTTTAATACTATCAAAATCTGTACTTGCGATTTTTGTTGTAAAGACACAACCCAAACTAGATCGAATAGCATTTGGATTGTAAATGTCTGTAATAGGGTCGCACACGATAATTCCATCAATACCTGCTCCATCAGCTATACGTGTGATTGCCCCTAAATTCCCAGGTTTTTCAACAGATTCTAATACAATAAAAACAGAATTATCATTAACCGCCATGTCGTTTAAATCTAAGTTTGGCATTTCAGCAGTAACAACAATTCCTCCAGTCGATTCTCTATATGTAATTCTATTATACGCTTGCTCGCTTAATTCGTATATTTCGTATTTATCCAATTGATTTTTGAATATAACAGATACTTCATCAAAAGAGATCAGTTGTGATATGAAAAATATTTTATGAATATTTATGTTTGCTTTTAGAGCGAGCTCTATTTCTTTACGACCCTCAAATACAATTGTTTTCTCTTCTTTACGTAATTTTGATTTGGACTGTAAAGACATCAAATACTTGATTTGATCGTTTTTAGGACTGTCTATCCGTTTTATCATTGGTTGTTGTTTTTATATTTTTGTTATAGTTAATTCCAAAAATAAATAATGAATAAAAGTAAGTAAAATATGTTACGCAAGTTTGTAAATTAAAAATATCTTCAATAAAGAATAGACATAGCATCATTATTCCCCATGCAAAAAATAATGTAGGTTTTTTATTATAGGTATTAATGAAAAAACTTACGAAAATTAGGAGTAAGGATATTAATCCAAGTATCCCGTACATAGCAAAACTACCAAGAAATTGGTTGTGTGGACTTTGATATGATTTTGCCGCTTCAATTTCTCCAATCAGTAAATATCGTTTTTTCATCTCAGCATTAATATCTCCAGTGCCCGTACCAGACCAAAAATTGTCTTTTATTATAGAGCACGAAACCTCGATAGCATCTAGGCGTTTTGCGGTAGAGCTAGTACTGATTTCATTTTTATTATTTTTATTGGTCAGGTCATTTAACATTTCAGTAAATCGAATATTTATATTTGAGATGCTTAAAACGCTAATAATAACAATTGTTATCCCACAAGATAATGTAGTAAATAATTTTTTAGAAATTCTATTTGTTCTTCTCATGTAAATAAAGAAAAATACAAAAAAGCAAATGAATAATAGTATGGTTATTTTGCTCGATAACTGGAATAAAAATAATATTGAAAGTATTAAAATAGTAAACTTTATAGTCTTATTAACATGCGTAATGACAGGCATTTTGTTTATTTGGTCAAACGATAGTAACATTATTGCAAATAGAACAAAGTATGATAAATGATGAGCCCCAATAATTGGACTAAAGTTGCTGTAAAAAAAACTATTAAAATCGTTGGATGAAATAAATTCTGGAATAGCATGTAGCCAGCACAGTAAATATGAAATTATGATTCCAATTGTAAAACTTGAGAAGATTGTTGTTGTCTTTATATTTAATTTATTATGGTGTAGCGATGTTGCAATAAAAGGAAATACAGGTAGGGCTAAAAGTACTTCTATATAGTGTTTTGCACCACTTAAATTCTCGGTGTTTATCAATCCAAAAAGTGAAAGTAAGAGTGGAGAAATAAAAATATAGTATTTGTAATCTTTTAGTAATTTAGAAAAGTACTTATAGTTATCGCGTTTTAGTAGTGCAACAACGAATGACAGAATAATAAGTATAGGTGTTAGTTTGATAAATACTGTCATTAGTACTGCAATGAGGCAAAGCAATACTAATTCTATGTTATCAAGTGATTTTCTCATGCAAGTTTCTAATAGTCTCGTCCTTTTAGTACGTTTGTATAATCAATTAGATTTTTTTTCGCATCGGGGCTAAGCTTGATACTATCAAGAATTTTATAAGCAGTATCAAAATATTTATTCATAAGTGTTGTAGAATGAGATTCAATATTAAGATCCCCGTAAATGGATTTTACAGAATTTATTTTCTGATTTACGTCAAAGTTAGTATTGGAAAACCACGATAAAAGTTCAGTTTTCTGTTTATCGTTAGCTAGATCTAGGGCTTTGATTAGTAGGTATGTTTTTTTGTTGGTGGTGATATCTCCACCTATTTTCTTTCCAAATTTTTCGAAATTCCCAAAAACATCAAGCATGTCGTCTTGCAGCTGAAACGCCATTCCAATATTTATTCCAAAATCGTATAATTTTTGAGCGTCTTCGGCTGGTGCGTTAGCCAAAATAGCTCCAATTTTTAGGCTAGCAGCAAGAAAAACAGCCGTTTTTAAGTTAATCATTTCAAGATAATCTTGCTCTCGTATCAAAGTTTCGGTTTCAAAGTTCATGTCATATTGCTGACCTTCGCATATTTTTAAAGCCGTATCCGAAAATAAATCAATAATCTCTGATTGGTTTGTAGATGCTTTATTAATGTATTTATAGGCAATAATCGACATTGCATCACCAGATAAAAGGGCAATATTTTCGTCCCATTTTACATGAACAACTGGTTTACCTCTTCTTACTTCTGCTTTGTCCATCATATCGTCGTGTAGCAAAGTGAAATTGTGAAATATTTCAATTCCAATTGCAACATCAAGAGCAGATTGGTAGTTACCCCCAAACATTTCGGTAGCCATTAAGCAAAGTATAGGTCTTATTCTCTTTCCTCCAACTTCTAAGGAGTAGTATATTGGATCATAAAGTTTATTTGGAGTTTTTCCAAAATTAATAGTTTTAAGATATTTGTTATAAATATCGTAAAGTTCTGAATGATTAGGCATTATTTTTTGTTTATGATGTCTTTTATTTTTGATTCTTCCTCGTCAATTATTTGAATTACGGGCTCTTTAAATTCTTTTTTGCTTATAAATTTATCCAGGCTTAGTAGTAGCGATGGCAAAAGAATAAGGTTTGAGAACATTGCAATGAATAAAGCAATTGCAATTAATAATCCCATTGCAACTGTTCCTCCAAAGTTTGAGAAGATAAAAATTGAAAATCCAAAAAATAAGACAACAGAAGTATACATCATACTCATGCTTGTTTCAATTAGAGCATGTTTTGTAGATAATTTAATATTCCAATTGTTTATTTTTAGTTCCTGCCTATATTTTGAGAGGAAATGAATTGTGTCGTCGACTGAAATCCCAAATGCAACACTGAACACTAAAACTGTTGATGGTTTAATTGGGATGTTAAAAAATCCCATAACAGCTGCGGTTAGTATCATTGGGATTATGTTTGGAATTAAAGATATGATTGTCATTCTAAAAGAGCGGAACATCCAAAATAAGAATGCAGCAATGATTATTAGCGCAAGCCCCAAACTAATAAAAAGATTGTTTGTCAAGTATGTCGATCCTTTAGTGTATAATATTGTTGAGCCAGTGAGTAGTACACTTGCTTCTTCTTTGGGGAAATAAGGTTCAATATCAGAACGAATTTTCTTTACAAGTTCGATCATTTTATCTGTCCCAATATCAGCAACATTCATAGAAATAGATGTTTTAGTCATAGTGCTGTCAATAAATGACCCAATAATATAATCATTAATATTATTATTTGGGAGTCGTTTTACTATTACTTCATATGTTCTAAGATTTGGAGGTAAAGTGTATTTATTGGCAGCTCCTTTACTGAAAGCCTGATAGAGAAATTTAAATGTATTTGATATTGATAATGTTTTCGAGAGTTCGGGGTGTTTTTCTAATCTAGTTTGTAGAGAATCAACGTTTTGAATCAATGTAATCATTTCCATGTCAGAAAGACTATCGGCGTCGAATTCAATTGCAATTTTTAGTGGACTAACTCCTTTGAAGTGTTTTTCTAAAAATTTTAGATCAGTATAAAGCTTATTATCATGAGGGATATCGTCCATTATATATCCAGTCCTTTGTATACGACTTATTCCAAAAATTGATAAAATAAGTAAGCCCGAAAATGCAATATATACAAGAGGTCTTCTTAATGTAACAATGTGTATGATATAGCTTTGTACCCATCTTATAGCTTTGCTATCTAGATGTTTTGTGTACTTTTGAGAAGGAGGACTTAGAAAGCTAAATACAGACGGAATAATAATTAAAGCATTAAGCATAACAAAAATAATACCTAACGAAGCAATTACTCCAAATTCTACTAATATTGCACTTTGGGTAACAATAAAAGTTGCAAAACCTACAGCGGTAGTCAAATTAGTTAAGAATATTGCATTCCCAGTTTTCATTATAACTCTTTGTAGTGCAAGAATTTTATTTCCATGTTGCTTTGTTTCGTAGAGATATTTATTTAGTAAGAAAATTGTATTTGGTATGCCAATTACAATTAGTAGTGGTGGAATAATCGCTGTAAGAACAGTGATTTTGAATCCAAGTATACCCATTAAGCCCATTCCCCAAAGTACACTTGCTAGCACAACAAATAATGCAACGGTAATTACATTAAATGATTTAAAAATCAGGAATAATATCCCAACGCAGACAAGTGCCGCAAGAATAACAAAGATAACAATCTCAGATTGAATCATATCCATCATTTGTGTGCGAATATATGGATGCCCAGATATATACGACTCTATATTATTCTGTTCAGAGAAATCTGTAATATTCTTGCGAATAGCATTAACTATAGGTATGCGCTCCTTGCTATTAATAATTTCTTCAGATATATATATCGACATTAAAAAAACATTAGCTTCCTTGCTGTACAATAAATTATCATAAAAAGGAAGATTGTAAAAAATATTTTTTAAGCTGTCTAATTCGGATTGGGAATTAATATCTTTAGGAAATATTTTATACGTTTCAAATTGGCGTTTTGATTTTCCATTTTCGTCTTTTACGGTTACTTGTTTAAGATTTATTGCCTCATTAAAACTTAATACGTATGTAATATAATCAATCTTCTGCAAAGATGCAGTTAAGTCTTGAATTGCTTTAAATTTGTTTAGTTCAAAGAAATTTGAGTCTGAAAATCCAACAATTACTGCATTTGCTTCCTCTCCAAAAATTTCTTTATATCTTTTATTCTCAATGTGTTCTTGGCTTGTCTTAGGAAGCATGCTAGCATAGTTGTAGTCCATTTTGACAGTACTTGCAAAGTACCCCATAATAATTGTTATGATCCCGATAATGATAAGCAGGACCACTCTGTTTCGTAGGATAATACTAGATATTTTTTTCCACATTTTACAAGAGGTATTGTCACTTTTTGAGTGGCGACAAATATAAATTAAAATGTTTACTATACAAAAATAATATCTTACAAATTATTGCATGTTTTTGATTGGTGTTTATTTGAGAATGCTTAATATTGTATCGCAAAAAAAGACATAAAAATGGAATACGGAATTTTAGAATTATTGACACTTTTAGGGGCTTTAGTATTGTTCCTTTTTGGTATGAAATTAATGAGTGAAGCTTTGCAAAAAGTAGCTGGTAGTAATTTACGAAGAATACTTGCTGCAATGACTTCGAATAGAGTATTAGGAGTATTTACTGGCTTGTTAATTACAGGAATTGTACAATCTTCGTCGGCAACAACAGTTATGGTTGTTAGTTTTGTAAACGCGGGATTATTATCATTAGTTGAGTCAATAGGGGTAATTATGGGAGCCAATATTGGAACAACTATAACTGCGTGGATAATTTCAATAATAGGGTTTAAAGTAAATGTATCTGCTATTGCATTGCCATTATTAGCATTTGGTTTTCCATTAATTTTCTCAAAAAATACGACGCGAAAATCATGGGGAGAAGTAGTAACAGGATTTACACTATTGTTTTTAGGCTTAGATTTCTTAAAAAATAGTGTTCCTGATATTAATAATAATCCAGAAATACTTACGTTTTTACAATCGTATACTGACTTAGGTTTTGGAAGTATATTAATATTTCTAGCTGTTGGAACATTGCTTACAATTGTTATTCAATCTTCATCTGCAACACTGGCTTTGACTTTGGTAATGGGCCATAATGGTTGGATAAAATATTGGAACAACAATTACGGCAAATTTAGCAGCATTAATTGCAAATGTCTCAGCAAAACGAGCAGCGCTTGCACATCTAATTTTTAATCTGATTGGAGTAATACTAGTATTAATATTTTATTCCCCAATTGTTAACTTAATAGCAAGTATTACAGAAAATATGGAAGGAGCTTCTCCTTTTATTGCTCCTGCTGCAATCCCAATTGCACTATCATTATTCCACACTACATTTAACATTTCAAATGTTTTAATACAAATATGGTTTGTGAAATTAATTGCAAAAATTGTTACCATATTAATTAAAGGGAGAAAAGACGAAGAAGAAGAATTTGGACTTAAATTTATTCATACTGGAATGTTGTCAACTTCTGAAATGTCTATTTTACAAGCAAGTAAAGAAATTGATGATTATATGAAAAAAGCATCTAAGATGTTTAATCAAGTGAAGAAATTATTTGTGGAAACAGACGAAAAACAGTTTAGGAAAATAAATAGCCGAATCACTAAAAATGAAACAATTATGGATGAGTTAGAAGTGGAAATTACAAACTATCTAACAAAAGTTTCGGAAGGAGAATTAAGCCTAAATGGAGCAAGGCGCCTAAGAATATTACTAAAAATTGCAGATAATATTGAGAGTTTAGCTGATGGTTGTTATACTCTAGCTAGAGCAATTGGAATAAGAAATAAAAAGAAAATAGATTTTACAAAAGAACAGCGTGACGCAGTGCAAGAAATGTTTAATCTACTAGATAAAGGTTTTAATCTTACAATTGATATTCTTAGCGATATGGATGCTGAAAATATTGACATTAGAGCATTGATGGAAAATGAAGAAGACATTAATGATTTAAGAGATCGTTTGAAAAAACAAAATGCACAAAACGTAAATGATAAAAAATATACTT